>NZ_JBHJUK010000225.1:0-6075 GCF_042266225.1 Kitasatospora sp. NPDC056181 | reverse complement strand
CGGCGGGGTTCGCCCTGCTCGCCGTGCTGCTGACGCTGCTGCGGGCGGCCCCGGAGCGCGTCGCCCTGCTCGCCCGGCTGCGCACCATGGGCCTGCGCCCGCGGCAGGGCCTGGCGCTGATCGTCGCGGAGACCCTCCCGCAGACCCTCGTGGCGGCGCTCGGCGGCGGCGTGACCGCGCTCGCCGCGGTCTACCTGCTCGGACCGGCGATCGACCTGTCCGCCCTGGTCGGCGCCCCGGTCCGGACCGGCCTGGAGCCCGCCGTGCTGCCGGTGCTGTTCCAGGTCCTCGGCCTGGCCGCCCTGGTCTGCGCCGGGGTGCTCGCCGAGGCCTTCATCTCCGGCCGGCGCCAGATCGCCACCGAACTGCGGGTCGGGGAGCAGCAGTGACCACCATCCGGCCGGCCCGGTTGTCGGACGCAACGGGCACCAGGACAGACGGCGGCACGAGCGGCATGCACAACAGCACGAGCGGCAGCAGCGGCAGGAGTGGCCCGGTGACCGGGTCGCGGCCACCGCGACCAGGAGCGCACCCAGGCGCAGCGGCGACAGGAGACACGTGGTGAACAGCGCCCCCCAGAACGAGACGGTCGACCGGGCTCCCACCTTCGAGGAGTTGCGGGAGCAGGCGCTTGCCGCGGCCGCGCCGAAGGTGTTCGGTGCGGGGGCGGCGATCGTCTGTGACCGTCTGGTGCGTATCTTCAGTGCCGAGGGCATCGAGGTCCAGGCGTTGCAGGGGTTGGAGCTGACGATCCGGCAGGGTGACCTGGTGGCGCTGGTGGGTGCCTCCGGCAGTGGCAAGTCGACCCTGCTGACCATCCTGGCCGGGCTCGACGTGCCGACCGCCGGCACGGCCACGGTGGCGGGCTGCGACCTGCTGGAGATGTCCGCCCGTGAGCGGTTGCGCTACCGCCGTGAGGTGGTCGGGTTCATCTGGCAGCAGACGGCCCGCAACCTGCTGCCGTTCCTGACGGCCGCGGAGAACATCGCGCTGCCGATGCAGCTGCGCGGGCGCCGGGGTGCCGGCGCGGGCCGTTCGAAGCAGCAGGCCGCCGCGCGGGTCGCCGAGCTGCTGGAGGCCATGGAGCTGGGGGACCTCGCGCACCGCCGTCCCGCCGAGATGTCCGGCGGCCAGCAGCAGCGCGTGGCCATCGCCGTCGCGATGGCCAACAACCCGCCGGTCCTGCTCGCGGACGAGCCCACCGGCGAGCTCGACTCCGAGACCGGGGCCGGCATCTTCGAGGCGTTCCGCACCGTCAACCGCGAGCTCGGCGCCACCGTCGTCATCGTCACCCACGACCCGATGGTCGCCGGCGAGGTGCGGCGCACCGTCGCCATCCGCGACGGGCGCACCAGCAGCGAGGTCCTGCGCCGGACGGTGACCGACGAGCACGGTGAGGAGTCGGTCAACGAGCGCGAGTACGTGATGCTGGACCGGACCGGCCGGGTGCAGCTGCCGGTGAAGTTCCTGGAGGCCCTGGGCATGGAGCACCGCGTCGCCGTGGACCTCGGCACCGACCACATCGCCGTACGCCCGGACGACCTCGCAGGCCACTGAGACAGGGCCGGGAGCCGGGAGCCGGGCGGACCCGGCCCCGGGCCCGTCCTGGCGACAGCGATCAGCTCGTTCAGTGTGGCGTCGGCGGGCACGTAGGCGATGTAGAAGGCGATCTTCGTGGGATCGGTGATGCTGCGGCGGACGAGGACCCAGTGCCTGCGGTCGGGTCGGTGCCAGGGCCGGACCTCGACGCGGGCCCAGTCGTAGATCCGCAGGCCGTGAGCACCCTCGCCGCAGGAACGGCGCTTCCACTTCTGCCGGGGCAGATCGGTGATCAGGTCATGAAGAGGGTGCTCCAGGGCCCGCCGGGTGACGACGGTGTCGTGCCGGGTGGTGGCCACGACATGGAAGACATCGGCCTGCTCCAACTCGTAGCGCCAGCCCTTGCCGTAGCCGTAGCCCGCGTCCGCGGTCACCCAGTGGAACGGGATCCGGTCGTCGATCGCACGGCGGACCATCGCCCTCGCGAGCTGGACCTTGGTGGCGAACTCGACCTCGTCGCCTATCCCCGCTTCCCGGCAGCGCTCGCGGTCGTCCGTCCAGGACTTCGGCAGGTAGAGGGCCCGGTCGATCAAGGTCCGGCCCCGCTTGCCGGAGTAGGCGAGGAAGACTCCGACCTGGCAGTTCTCGGTGCGGCCGGCTGATCCGGAGTACTGCCGCCGGACGCCGGCCGACCGCACACCCTTCTTCAGAAAGCCGGTGTCGTCCACGATCAGGACACCGCCCGGATCGGCCAGGTGCTCGACGACGTAGGTACGCACCTCGTCGAGCACCCCATCCGCGTCCCAGTCGATGCGGTTCAGCAGGCGTTGGATCCGGTCCGGACCGCGGTGGCCGGCCTCCTCGGCCACCGTCCAGCCGTTCTTGCGCTCCAAGGGCGCCAACAAGCCCCGCATGTAGGCCAGCGCCGACTCACGCGACCCAGCCGGCCGACACCTCGCGCAGGAACTGCGGGTGGACCGTCGGGTAGAGCTCGGCCGCGAGGGCCGCCGCGTGCCCGTGGACGGCGGCGAGGTTGAACAGGAGCGGGGCGAGGTCGAGGAGCGCGTGGACAAGCGGCGCGCCCCAGAGCGGGTCCTTGGTCAGGGCGGCTGTGGATCCGGCGCTCCAGTCTGATGTGCCAGTGCTGGCGTTGGCGTCGGCCCCGACCGCGCGGTGCACCCACAGCTGCGCAGGTGCTTTCATAGGGTCGCCCTCCAGGGCGGGAGGTCGTGCAGGTCCGCTGCAGAGACAGAGGACCTCCGCCACCTCCCGCTACGTCCACGGCCCTGAGTGCTACCAGTGGTCGTGGCCATCGCAGTGGTCATGATGCCCGTCGTGGCCGCCATGCCCGTCGTGCCCCTCGTCGTCATTCCCGTGGCGCTTGATCGTGGTGGGGTCGGTGGCGGTGTGCGTGGTGGTGTCACCGCCTCCAGTGACGGTCGCGGTGTTGGTGACCTGCTCACGGGCGTGGCATGAGACATCGACGTTCAGGGTGATGGGTGGGTAGCTGTGCCCGGCAGGCAGGATGTCGCTGCGCGTACAGGTGAGGGTGGCCAGAATGCAGTTCCATCCCGCGCCGGTGATCCTCTCGGCCCGAAGACCTTCGGGGAGGAGGTCGTGGACGGTGACCGTGGTGCCATTGGTCGGGCTGGCCGCCGCGAGGTTACCCACAGTGATGGCGTAGACGCCGTCCTCGCCCGCAATGAAGGGGTCCGTATGACTCTTGACGATGGTCAGGCTGACTGGGATGACCGTAAACGTGAGGCTGGAATTGCCGGTACTGCTGGTTCTGGCAGCGCGGTCGGCGCTGCCGGGGCCAGTGGTGGTGCCACTGGGTTTGATGAGGCCCATGGTGGCGAGGGGGTCGATCACCGGCGTCGTCGCGTCGTTGACCTGGGCGACGTAGGCGGGTTGAACCGTGGCGGTCCAGGTTGTGGCCAGGACGATCGCCAGGACGGCCACCCCGGTCAGCGTGACCGCCCCCGCCCTCCGGGCCTGCGCCCTCAGCCACGATCGGAAGATACCTCCCGTGCCGCGGCTTGCTCCGGCCCGCCCTTTCCCGTGTCTGAACACCGACATCTCCGCTTCCAACCGTCGATAACAAGCTGTGGATACTCTTCGTGACATGAACATTGCTTTAAGCATCCGTGAGAGAGGGAGCGGGCGAGAGGTGTGCCGACGTCGACATGCCAGCGTGGATGGCGCCGGCGCAGAAGGAGCGGTGACGCGCTCGACGAGGGCCGCCATACGTCGCTCACGGAGCAGATCAGCCGGCTGCGAGGGCGGGTCATGGCCGGAGTGGTCATCGACGGCGCCGGAGGAACCTGGCGAGCAGAAGGCAGAGAGCGGCGAGGGCGAGGGCTGAAAGCCACGCGACCACCGAGGTGGGGAAGTCCCCTTGCAGGGCGACCGGCGCGGCGTCCGCTCCGACGCTGCCGGGAGTCGATGGGAAGGTGATGGTGGCGCGGGTGGTGTGCTCGACCAGGCCGCTTCTGAGCGTGAGCTCCCCGGTCCACGGGCCGTTCGGTAACGTTGCGTTCAGTGGGACGACCACCTCCCCGCTGTCGCCCGGAGCCAGTGTGGCGCCCGTCTTGGCGATCGAGAACGGTCCGGCGTGCTGTCCGCCCGGCCCGTCGAGGAGGGACAGTGCCCCGCTGATGTCCAGGGCGCGACCCCCCGCGTTGTGGATCCGGGCGCGAACCTCTGCCCGCCCGTCGCGGGCTCGGGTCGGATAGAGCCGTTCGATCGTGAAGTCCGAGGGTGGCTCGTCACCGGGACCGACGTCGATGTACATCCGGACGCCCACCCGACCCAGCACCGTCAGAGTGTGCGAGCGATCCGTGGGGGCGTCCGTCTGTGCCCAGATGACGCCGTATCGCTCCCCGGCCGCGGCATCCCGGGGCACTCGGACGGTGGTGCGTACCCGCGCTGTTTCGGAGGCTGCCAGCTCGAGGTCCGCCGCATCGAATGAGGTCCAGCCGGTCAGCTCGTCGGGGGTGCGCTCCGGCGCGAAGGTGAATTCACCATTCGCGATGGTGGCTGCCGCGGCGTAGACGTTGACGTGCATCGGTGTGGACGACTTGTTGGTGATCTCCACCCGCCGTTCGATGGTCGAGCCGGGTGCGAGGTGGTCGATGATGTAGGCATGCGCTCTGGGATCGGCGCGGCGGTTCTCCGGAGCGTTGAGAAGCTTGATGGCGAGGGTTCTGCCCGCAGCCGGGTCCTGGGGGGAAGGCGCCGCGGGTGCCTCGTGCCCCGCCGCCGGCATTACCCCGGCGGCCTGCACGAAGGCCAGCATCAGCAGGAGAACCCAGTACCGGCGCGCACCTTTCATTCCGTCAGGCAACGGATTGGGTCAGCGTTCCGGTGTAGGTTCCGCCGACGGCGCTGGCGGGCACGGTCACGGCGACTGTCGGGTTCCAGGTCGCGGTGTTGTCTCCGACACCGGCGGTCCCGGTGACCACCGTCTGCGCGGAGTTGCTCAGCGTCACGTTCGTCGGAGTGACGGTGATGGTGCCGGTCGTCGTCACCGCCCCGGGCGAGTAGGTGGCGGCGGTGGCGGGAATTGTCGACGAACCGTTCGCGAAGTCCGTCTCCGCCGCGGTCACCGTCCAGGAGGCCGAGAGAAGGGCGCGGTCGTCGGTGACGGTACAGGGGCCGATCGCCCCGCTGATCGTGGTGCCGGGCGCTCCCGAGCCGAGGCTGGCGCTGACCGGGACCGACATCGACAATGCGCCGGACGTGACGGTGAACGTGACTGTGGTGCTGGGGTCGCCCTCCGCGGTGGCGAGGCCTGGCTGGGCCAGGGCGAGAATGGCGGCTGCGGCCGCGACGAACAGGCTTCGTGTACGCATGATGGCTCCCGGGATACCCCGCCAGAGGACGTCCTGACTGACGGCGGTCATGCTGGTTGACGCGACTCAGGCAATCCGGCGCGACCTGTTTGCACAAGCCGACGCGCGCCGCGTTCCGCCACACGAATGGCCACATTTCAGCCTGCTCGAAGCCCAGCTCGCCTTGCCGGTACCCTCAGGCCTCCTGACGGCGCGTCCGACGATGAACCCGCACGCGGGTCACGATACGATTCGCCGATCGCGCACGTTCGAGTCGTTTGGCGTCCAGAATTCTCGGAACCCGCCCGTTCTGGGACGCCCTGAACGAAATGCGGATCGCAGGCGCGGCACCGGCCGTCTTCGACCTCGAACCACTACCCTTCGAGCACCCCCTGCGGCACGGCTCCCAACACCTTCCTGACAGTGATGACAGGCATGCCTGGGGCTGGTTCCTGTACTCCGAGGAGACACTGCGGCCGCTGCCCGAGCCGGCCGGTCCGGCGCCGGCCGCAGGTCCGTACTTCGGCCGGTGGCGCGATGCCGTGATAGTGCCGCCCGAGATGGCCGGCACTTCCGATCCGGACGGCGCGGACCGGTGCTGGCGGCCGGCCTGGGTCCGCACCGCGGGCCGGTGGCACTCCGGCCTCGTCACCGCCCGCCGCCGCCCCGGCCCCGGACCGTGGATCGCCCACGTGCGCTGGGG
>NZ_JBHJUK010000224.1:8055-10390 GCF_042266225.1 Kitasatospora sp. NPDC056181 | reverse complement strand
GCCCGTCCTGGTGCACCATGTAGAGGGTTCCGTCTCCGCCGCCGACGAGCAGCCTGGCACCTTCGAAGTGCTGGCCGATCTGGTGGCCCGTGTTCCTGGACCATCCGGTCGATCCGTTGGCCTCGTTGCTCCCGTCGCGCAACTCGTCCTGGAAGAACAGCAGGCGCCCGTCGTCGTGCACCCCATAGATGATTCCGTTGTCGCCGGAGGCGAGTTGAGTGAAGCCCATGACAATTCTCCTTGTCGCCTAGGTTTCGGCAGCCATCCTCACATCGATGCTATGCATCCATGTGGGCGTTCGAGTTCGACTAGATCCGATCGAAAGAACCGTTCCCGTCGGCCCGAATTGTTCCCCTGAAGATCTCGGTATTGTGGGCCCCTATAGCCGAGCAGTCGACCGTGACCGTGATTGGAATTTCGTATGCTTCGAGCTGGGTATCGTACAGCTGAGGATTGTCGAAACGCACCCCGATCTTGACATTCACCGTGGAGTCGAGCGCCAGAAGATTCGGCGCGAGAAATGCCTCGATGATGTACTGCTGGGCCTCTGAATATTTCCAGGTCAACAGCAGCTGGATCTCCGCGAGGACCTCCCCCAGTACACTTGACTGCCGAAAGAACACCTGCTTCTGCTCGGCCGAGTGCCAAGGCGCATAGGTGTCCACAACAGTGCCATCGGACCCGCTCGGAATCGCATAGGCCATGCCGAGCCCGCGCGCGTCGACGGTGACCGGCACGTCTCCGTTGTTGAAGATGTCATGTGCCGCCTTGATGATGTCAGCCACTTCACCCATCTGTCATTCACCTGGTTCGCACTGCGTTGTCCGCCGCGAGCAGTACTGATGTTCGCGGCGTCTGGCTTTACAGTCGATACGCAGGGCCCGTCACCCTGATTCGGGTACGCCAAGCCATCACAACCCCCGCAGGGGTTCCGCTGCACCGTGGGAGCGTGAGCCGCACGCAAATGGTGGCTGCAGATCTGGCTAATTGCCATCAATGCATCGCGCACCGCATTTCCCGCCGAGCAACGCCGGCTACGGGGTGTGCTCGGCCGGTCTTGAATTCATGCACTTACCGCGCTCCTCGGGCGGTCTTGGGTATCTCTCACCGTACGCCGTCGCGGGCATCAGTTCGACAGCAAAGCGTGATTCTTGACCCATATTTCTCTGCTGCAGCCAACGCTGTGTTACTGCACTTGAATATCCTGGGCGCTCCCCGCCCCTCCTGCTGTGCGTGGCCCGACAGGCAGCAGGCCCGGCGCGAGCGGGTGCGGACCGGTGAATACGCTCCAACACCGCTGCGTCAGGGCTCGCAGATCATCAACCCGTAGCTTTCCGCTCTGGGGCTCGTTGGTGTGGTACGGGCGCACTGGAGGGTCAACAAGCCCCACTGGCAGCCAAGTCCGAGGCGTTTCTTCCGCATCTCGACGAACGTCGGCGGCGTCTTCCGACAGGAGTGAAGGCCCGGTCGATCGACCGTGGCGGAATCGGGCTGGCCACCCGTGCCTCCGGTGTCCGCGAGGCCACCCCCTCGAGGCCACCCTGTCACCGGGGGTCAGCGAACTCGACTCCGGGGAGGCGCCATTGGGACGTACGCGCCGACCAGGCGGGGGTCACAGGCGCGTCGTCGATCTGAACCCCGCACCGCGGAGTGTGCTGCTGGAACTGGTCGGGCCCGACATGCGCGGCAATCCCATGTCGCCGCTGCCATGATCTGCGAGCCCTCAGTCGTGCTGGTACTCGTCCGGTTCGGTGACCCAGCCCGCCGCGAAGACCAGCCGGGAGGTGCGGTGGACGGCGAGGAAGCCGAACGGCCGGTCGAAGTGGGCCTGCACCTGCCGGACCACGTACGGCGGGCGGGTGGGCGCCGAACCGGCCGCCGAACCGATCGCCGTCACGGCGGCCGCCCGGAACCCGCGCTCGCCGAAGGTGGCGGTCGCGGCCTGCCGGGCGCTGTCCACGAACAGCCAGGGGGCGTCCACGACTCCGGGGAGCCGGTTCTCCGTCCGGGTTCCGGTGGCCGCCGTGGTGAGGCCGAAGAGTCCGGAGCGGGCCAGCAGGTCGTGGTCGGCCCGGACGGTGAACTCGGCGAGCATCACGTTCAGCTCCGGTTCCGGGGTGTAGGACCGGGACCAGCCGATGCTCAGCCCCGGGCCCGGCGAGCCCACGGGCAGCCGGTCCGCCGTGACCCGTGGGTGACGGTGGGACAGGATGCCGATGCCGGCGGCGAGCACCTGGCCGGGCGCCGCATCCGGCTCACCGAGCAGCAGGTGGACGTCGATGTCGCCGTGGCCGAGCACCCGCACCTCGGTCACCGGGCCGGCCGGGGTGTCGGT
>NZ_JBHJUK010000224.1:0-8045 GCF_042266225.1 Kitasatospora sp. NPDC056181 | reverse complement strand
GGGGCCCGCCCTCCGCCTCCCGCTCCTCTGTGTTGTCGTGGTGGGGGCGGGGCCCCCCCCCCCGCACCGGGTCCCGGGGGGGGGGGGGGGGGCCCGCCCCGCCCGCCCGGTCGAGCAGGTGCGTCCAGCGGTCCAGGGCCTGGACCGGCCGCCCCGCCCACGGTCCGGAGACCAGCTCGGGCCAGTACCTCCGGAACGGCTGGATCCAGTCGGTCCGCACGGTGAGGGCGCTCGCCAGCACCAGGACGGTGTCCTCGGTGACGGCGACGGGCATCCGGTCGATCAGTCCGCCGGTGGCCCGGGCCGCCCAGGCGTCGAGCACCTTGCGGTCCCGTCCGTCGTCGCCGGTCAGGCCGCCGTGCACGTCCGCCGGCAGCCCGGCCAGCCAGTCCGGCCGGGGCGGGAAGCGCTCGGTCGTCCAGAGACCCAGCGCCGCGGAGACGCCGGGAAGGCCGCGCAGCGTGCCGAGCAACGCACGGGCCTGCTCGGCGGCCGCGTCGGCCCGCATGCCGAGGGCCTCCTCCAGCTCGGCGCGGACGGCCGGGCTCGCGCCGGGCGCGAGCAATCCGAGGAGCGGCCAGACGCCGGCCGGCATCAGGACCGTCCCGTGCTCCCCCGTCGCCGCCTGCTCGGCCCATCGTGCACCCAGCGCGTTCACCGCCCGCACCGCCGCCGCGCTGCCCATCCGCTCCCCCTCGCCAGCGCGTCCGTCTCGCCCCGGAACCGCGACCGCCTCGTGTCCTCGCCGCGTCCGCCTCGCGGTCGCCGCAGGGGCGAGCGTAGGCGACCGCGCCCGGCGGGGCGAACGGATATTGACGGACGGTTCAGTGCGTCCCCGCCTGCTCCCGTGCGCGGACCGGACCGGTACCCTCCGCAGCATGGCGCTCCACGACCTCCGGCCACTGACCACCGCCGTCGCACACGGCCTTCAGCAGGAGCTCGCGCAGCGACTGCGGGGCGCCGGTGGCGAAGCGGCGTTCCGGATCGCGCCGGGCCTCGGCGACCGTGAACTGGACGCCGTCGAGCTCCGGTTCGGGATCCGGCTGGCGGCCGACCACCGGACCTTCCTCGGTGCCGGCCTGCCGCTCGGGCCCGGCTGGCCGGACTGGCGCGACGGGGACGAGGCCCAGCTGCGCGGGTGGCTCGCCGGACCGGCGGAGGGCGTACTCTTCGACGTCCGCCACAACCGGTTCTGGTACCCGGCATGGGGCCCGCGCCCCGAGGACCGGGCCGAGGCCGAGGCGGTCGCGGAACGGGGGCTGGCGGCCCTGCCGCGGCTCGTGCCCATCTACGGTCACCGCTACCTGCCCGGCGGTTCGGGCCGGTTCGGGCTCCCCGTCCTGTCCGTCCACCAGACGGACGTGATCGTCTACGGCGACGACCTGGCGGACTACCTCGCCGCCGAGTTCGGTGTCCGCCGCACCGCCGGGTCCGGCGGCGCGTACCGCTTCGACGCCCCCTTCTGGTCCTACCTGCTCGGGCTGGAATCCGTCTCCACCCGGTACGACCCCTACGCGACCACCGCCCCGGAGGCGTTGGAGCACCTGCGGATGCTGGCGCTGGAGCGGCGGATCGGCCGGTGGGTGGAGCCCGCACAGCTGGCGCAGGCCGCGCTCACCGCCCAGGCCCTGGGAGTCGACTCCACCGCGGTCGACTCCCTCGCCCGGCTCGCTCCCGGCGAGGAGGACCGGGCGGGGGAACTCTTCGAGCGGGTACTGGACGAGCTGGAGCTGCGGGGCGGCCTGCCCGCCGGGGAGGAGCCGGCCCGGTGGGAGCTGCTCCGCTGGTGGCTGCGGCTGATCGCCGAGGGCGCTGCGCGCCCGGAGCTCGCCGCCGAGGTGGTCTGGTTCGAGGGCTGGGCCCGGCTCGGCCGGCCCGCGGCGCTGTCACGGCTGGTCGAGGCGGTCGATGCCCACGACCGCTGGGAGGAGAGCCGGCACACGTCGGAGCCGGTCCTCACGGCGCGGATCGTCGAGGCGCGGATCGTCGAGGCGGCCCGGGAGCTGCTCGCCGGTCCGTGGCCGCCGGCCCCCTGAGCCGGCGGGCTGAGCCGGCGGGCTGAGCCAGCGGGCCGACGGGGCCTGCATCGACGGCCGACGGACAGCGGGCCGAAAGGCATCCCGGCCGAAGGACAGCGGGGCTGAAGGGCAGCGGGGCCGACGGCCGCTACCGGCCGAACCGGACGGCGGCGCGGCCTCGGGACGTGCGGTCGAGCAGGAGGACCGAGGCGGCCTCCGGTGTCGGGTTCGGGACGGCGCCGCGGGCGTGCCGGGTGAGCTCCGCGAGGAGGCGGTCGAGTCCTCGGCGGTGCTTGGCGAACGTGCGGCTCGGCGCCCAGCGGCCCCGTTCGCGCTGGCCGGCCAGGGCGGTCGCCGCGCCGACGTCCAGCAGCACCAGGTGGAGTTCCCGGCCCTGGCGGGCGGCCGCGCGGGAGAGCCAGCGGCGCATCCAGGCCCGGCTGCCGCAGTCGTGCACGAGCAGCGGCCCGCCCCGGCGGACGGAGGCGCGCAGCAGGCGGACGTGTTCCAGCCGCGCCCACGGCCGGTACACCGCGTACGGGAGGGCGGCCGGCATCACCGCCTCGCAGGCCTCGTGGACGGCCCGCGGGTCGACGGTGGCGGCGGCGCCGGCCTGGGCCGACCAACGGCGCAGCAGGGTGCTCTTGCCACTGCCGGGAAGGCCTGAGACGACCACGACGGCGTCCGGCGGGTAGTGGACGGTGAAGGGTGCGCCGGCCTCGCCCCGGAGGTCGACCAGGCCCCGCGGTTCCATCGCCGCCCGTGCCTCCTGCCGTACCGTGGTCCGCCCGCCCGACGTGGTCGGCCTGTTCATGCTGCTCACTCTTCCCCGCTTCTGCCCGACCCGGAACGATAACAACCTCCGCGCACCCGGTGGGCGGGCGGCCCTTCGGCGCGGGCGGCCGGCGAACCGGCCCCGGTGCACGGCCTAAGGTGGGGCGCGATGTGATGGTCCGTCAGCAGGCGGGTCGGCGTGGAGGAGGGCAGGGCGGCGTGGCGGGAACCCTGGTGACAACGGGATCGGGCCTGGAGACCGGACCCGGGGCGGCGACGTACACCGGGCTGGTGCTCGCCGGGCTGGCGCGTAATCCGGAACGGGTCGCGATCCGGTACGGGGAGGAGTCGCTGACGGCGCGCGAGTGCCTGGAGGGCGTGTACCGGCTGGCCCGGGCCCTGGCCGCCACCGGCCTCGGGCGCGGCGACGGGGTCACGGTGCTGGCGGGGAACCGGCCGGAGACGGTGCTGGTGCGGCTGGCGGCCAATCTGATCGGCTGCCGGGTCGCGATGCTGTACCCCGCCCGCCCGGTGGCGGACCAGATCGCGATGGCCGAGGACGCGCTGACGGCGGCGTTCGTGTTCGACCCGCAGCGGTACGGGGACGCCGCGCAGCGGATCGTCTCGGCGCTGCCGGCGGTACTGCCGCTGGGGCTCGGCCCGACTCCCCTGGGCGCGGACCTGCTCGCCGAGGCCGGGGAGCTCTCCCCGGCGCCGCTGGCGCCCCGCTACCGGCCGGACGACGTGATGGCGGTGCGCTTCACCGGTGGCTCGACCGGCCGCCCGAAGGGGGTGCTGCGCCGTTTCGCGCGCCCGGCCCGGCCGGAGCTGGTGGCGGCGTCCGTCTTCCTGCTCTGCACGGCGCTCTGTCACGGCGGCGGCACCACGGCCGACCTGGCGCTGGCGGCGGGCGGCACGGTGGTGCTCCAGGACGGGTTCGCGGCGGGGGCCGTGCTGGCGGCGATCGAGCGCTACCGGGTGTCGCGCGTGTACCTGCCGCCGCACCTGCTGTACCGCGTGCTGGACCACCCCGCCCTGGCCCGGACCGACACCGGCAGCCTCCGCCGTGTCACGTACACGGGGTGCCCGGCGGCGCCGGAGCGGCTGGCGGAGGCGACGCGCCGGCTGGGGCGGGTGCTGCACCAGACGTACAGCCTGACCGAGTGCGGACCGGTGAGCCGGCTGACTCCGGACGAGCACCTCGACCCGCGGCTGCTGACCACGGCCGGGCGGCCGTTCCCGGACACGGAGGTCCGGATCCTGGACGAGGACGGCGAACCGCTGCCGACGGGCCGGACCGGGGAGATCTGCGTGCGGACGCCGACGGCGATGGCGGGCTACTGGCGCAACCCCGAGCTGACGGCGCAGGTGCTGCGGGACGGCTGGCTGCACACCGGGGACCTCGGCAGTCTGGACCGGTCCGGGTACCTGACGGTGGCGGGGCGGCAGGGCACCATGGCGATCGTCGAGGCGCACAACGTCTTCCCCCGCGATGTCGAGGGTCCGCTGCTGGCGCACCCCGCGGTGCGGGAGGCGGTGATGTTCGCGACGACCGGACCGGACCGGCTGGAGCGCGTGCACGCCGCGGTCACCGCCGTGCCCGGGGCCGGGGTGACGGCGCAGCAACTGCACGGGTGGGTGCGGGAGCGAAGCGGGCCGCTCTGCGCTCCGTCGACGATCCTGCTGCTGCCGGGCCTTCCGCTGGGCGAGACCGGGAAGCCGGACCTCGCGGCGCTTCGGGCGATGGTCCCGGGCCCCGGGGCGGCCCCCTCGGACTCCTGAGCAGCCCCGACGGACTCCTGGGCGGCCCCCTCGGGCGCCGGGACGGTGGGCGCCGGGGCGGCGAGCGGTGAGGCGGCGAGCGGCGAGGCCGGGGCGGTGGCGCCCGGCTCCGCCGGGGCTGGGGCGCGCGGCAAGGGGTGACGCGCGCCGGCGGTGCCTCCCGCGCCCGCGTGCGCGCCCGCCTGCACGGCGGGTGGCCGCCGAAACCGCCCGTGGACACTCGACCTTACGGACCGGACTGCCGATATCCCCGGCGTCACCCCTTTCGCGCCGTCCCGTCGGCGTCACCCCTTCGCGCCGTCCCCTCGGCGCCGTTGCGCCGCGACGCCCTGCCGCGCCACCCCAGGAGGCACCTTCCGTGACCTGGCTCCGCGTCCTGACCGCCCTCGGCATCCTCGCCGTCGCGGCCAGCGCCCTGCTCGTCTTCGCCCTCTGCACCGGCGCAGCCCGGGGGGACCGCAGGGGCTCCCGCGATGACGGCACGCCAGGGGACGCCGTCCGGGACACGGCCGAGCAGAGCGGGCTGATCCGGCGCACCAGCGGCGAGAGCTGACGGACCCCGCGACGGTCGGGCCATCGACCGTCGTCCGGAGGCCAGGACGGCGCCGCCCAGAGTCGGCCCGTCCCCGGTCGGCAACCGATCCGCGCGGACGGCGGCCGGGCCGCCCCCGGTCAGCAGCGGGCCCGGCCCGCACGTCCCCGCACGTCCTCGGAGGGCCTGCGTCACGCGGTCCTCGGCTCGGGTGTCGACGCCAGGACACATGGTGTCCTATGGTGAATGGCGTGTCCTCGCCTCGTTCCGCGGCGGTGACACCGGTGACGCCGCACGCCCCGCGGCGTCACCGCGCCCCGCGTTCCCGACCGAAGGAGGACCACGGCCATGGCCGAGACACTCGCCACCGCCAAGGCGGAGCTGGTGGAGCTGGCCCACCGCAGGATGCTCACCGCCATCCCCGACAACGGCTGGACCACCCGCCAGAAGCTGGCACTCACCTGCCGGATCCTGTTCGACGCCGGCCACGACTCGGGCCTGGCCGGTCAGATCACCGCCCGGGCCGAGCGGCCCGGCACCTACTACACCCAGCGGCTCGGGCTGGGCTTCGACGAGATCACCGAGTCCAACCTGCTGCTGGTGGACGAGGACCTCAACGTGCTGGAGGGCGACGGCATGGCCAACCCGGCCAACCGCTTCCACAGTTGGGTCTACCGCGCCCGCCCGGACGTCAACTGCATCATCCACACCCACCCGAAGCACATATCCGCACTGTCGATGCTGGAGACGCCGCTCGTCGTCTCGCACATGGACCTCTGCCCGCTGTACGACGACTGCGCTTTCCTGGAGAAGTGGCCCGGCATCCCGGTCGGCAACGAGGAGGGCGAGATCATCTCCACCGCGCTCGGCGACAAGCGGGCCATCCTCCTCGCCCACCACGGGCAGCTGGTGGCCACCGGCACCGTCGAGGAGGCCTGCGTCCTCGCCGTGCTGTTCGAGCGGGCCGCCGAACTCCAGCTGCTGGCCTCGGCCGCCGGCCGGATCCAGGAGATCCCGGACCTGCTCGCCCGCGAGGCCCACGACTGGATCTCCACCCCCAAGCGCGGCCAGGCCTCCTTCGCCTACTACGCCCGCCGTGCCCTGCGCGCCGGCCACGGCGACGCCCTCGACACCCTCGACGCCCCCACCCCGGAAAGCGGTGCCTGAGATGGACGGTCACACCCTTGAGGGGATCATCGCCTACCCGGTGACCCCGTTCTCCCCCGCGGACGGCGGCGTGGACACCGACCGGCTCGCGGCCCTCGTCGACCGCCTGGTCACCGCCGGCTGCCACGCCGTCGCGCCGCTCGGCTCCACCGGCGAGAGCGCCTACCTCGACGACCAGGAGTGGCACACCGCCGCCGAGACCGCGCTCGGAGCGGTGGCGGGCCGGGTGCCGACCGTGGTCGGCGTCGCCGACCTCACCACCCGCAACGCCGTCCGCCGCGCCCGGTTCGCCGAACAGGCGGGGGCCGACGCCGTCATGGTGCTGCCGCTGTCCTACTGGAAACTGGACGAGCGGGAGGTCACCCGGCACTTCACCCAGGTCGCCGACGCCGTCTCGATCCCGGTCATGGTCTACAACAACCCGGCCACCAGCGGCATCGACCTCTCGCCCGAGCTGATGGTCACGCTGGCCGAGCAGGTCGAGAACATCACCATGGTGAAGGAGAGCAGCGGCGACGTGCAGCGGATGCACCGGCTCGCCCAACTCACCGGCGGCGAGCTGCCGTTCTACAACGGCAGCAACCCGCTGGCGCTGGCGGCCTTCGCGGCCGGCGCCGCCGGCTGGTGCACGGCGGCTCCCTGCCTGATCCCCGGGCCGGTCCTGGAGCTCTACCGGGCGGTGCGCGAGGGCCGGTTCGACACCGCGCGCGAGGTCTTCCAACGACAGCTTCCGGTCCTGCAGTTCATCCTGCGCGGGGGCCTGCCCAGCACGGTCAAGGCCGGGCTGGCACTGCGCGGGCTGGACGTCGGCGAGCCGCGCCGGCCACTGCTGCCGCTGGACGAGGAGCGGACGCGGGAGCTGACGGAACTGCTCGCGGCCCTCGACCTGTCCGGAAGTCAGGTCTGACCCACCGAATCCGACGATTCGTCAGGGAAGCGTGGGGACCCGGTCGGCCGGGCCGGCCGGGTCGTCGTGGATCACCACCAGGATCGCGGCCGGCTCCGCCCCGGTGCTCCGGCAGCGGTGCGGAAGCGCCGAGTTGAAGTAGACGCTGTCCCCCGGGGCGAGCTCCAGCGTCCGCTCCGGGAACTCCAGCTCGACCGAGCCGGAGTGGACGAAGAAGAACTCCTCGCCCGCATGGGACTTGAACGGCGAGTCGCCGAGCTCGGTCGGCGGATACATCATGAACGGCACCATCTGCTTGCCGCTGAGGCCGGTCGCGATGCCCTCGTAGTGCGGGGTGCCGGGGCCGGCCCCGGCGGCCATCGGCGTTCGCTCGCCGGCCCGGACCACCGTCACCAGCTCGGGTTCGACCTCGTCCGAGAAGAGCCGGCTGACGTCGACGTTCAGGGCGTGGGCGAGCTTGAGGGCCGTCGAGATCGAGGGGTCGCTGAGCCCCCGCTCGACCTTGGAGAGGTAGCTCTTGGTCACCCCGACCTGCGCCGCCAGCGCCTCCAGGCTGAGCCGGTTCTGCTTCCTCAGCACCCTCACCCGGCTGCTCATACGGCACCTCTCGCCCCGGAACGTTCGGTTCAGTATCCCATCCACACCCGGACCGGGGATCTTCGGGTCCGGAGGGCCGGCGGGGCGGGGCGTGAACCGGGGTGGCCGCGGACCGGGACCGGGGCCGGGGACCGGGACCGGCCCCGGGTTCCCGTCCACAGTGCCCCGGCTCCCGGCCCTGCCCTCAGTGGCCTGCGAGGTCGTCCGGGCGTACGGCGATGTGGTCGGTGCCGAGGTCCACGGCGACGCGGTGCTCCATGCCCAGGGC
>NZ_JBHJUK010000223.1:0-10543 GCF_042266225.1 Kitasatospora sp. NPDC056181 | reverse complement strand
GACCAGGCCGAGATCGACCTGATCACCTCGGCCGTCCCCGGCGGCGCGGCCAACATCGCGGACGTCTACCCCCTCGCCCCCCTCCAGGAAGGCCTGCTCTTCCACCACCTCCTCGCGGAGGGCGGCGAGGACGCCTACGTTCTGCCGACCGTGCTGGAGTTCGACTCGCGGGCCCGTCTGGACGGATTCGCGGACGCCCTCCAGCAGGTGCTCGACCGGCACGACGTGCTGCGGACGGCCGTCGTCTGGGAAGGGCTGCGCGAGCCGGTGCAGGTGGTGTGGCGCCACGCGGTGCTGCCGGTCGAGGAGGTGGCACTGGACGCGGGCCGCGAGGCGGACCCGGCGGACGCGGCGCGTGAGCTGCTGGCCCGGACCGGGCTGTCCATGGACCTGGGACGGGCGCCGCTGCTCGGCCTGCACGTGGCGGCGGGGCCGGACGGGCGGTGGCTGGCACTGCTGAGGATGCACCACCTGGTGCAGGACCACACGGCCCTGGCGGTGATCCTCGGTGAGGTCCGGGCGTTCGTGGACGGGCACGGCGACACGCTGCCCGCGCCGCTGCCGTTCCGCGACTTCGTGGCGCACGCCCGGGCCGGGGCCGACGGCGGTGCGCACGAGCGGTTCTTCGCACGGCTGCTGGGCGACGTGAGCGAACCCACCGCGCCGTACGGCCTGATGGACGTGCGCGGCGACGGTGCGGCGCTGGTGCGGCGGACGGTGGAGGTCGCTCCGGAGCTGGCCGACCGGCTGCGCGAGGCGGCGCGGCGTGCGGGGGCGAGCCCCGCGACAGTTCTCCACGTCGCCTGGGCGCGCGTGCTGGCGGCGGTCAGCGGACGCGACGACGTCGTCTTCGGCACGGTGCTGTTCGGCCGGATGAACGCCGGCGCCGGCTCCGACCGTGTCCCCGGCCCGTTCATGAACACCCTGCCGGTGCGCGCCCTCGTCGACCACAACGGTGCGCTGGCGGCCGTCCACGCGATGCGCGGGCAGCTGGCGGAACTGCTGGAACACGAGCACGCCACGCTCGCGGTCGCTCAGCGGGCGAGCGGCGTCCCGGGGGACTCGCCCCTGTTCACCTCGCTCCTCAACTACCGCCACAATCCGGGCCGCGACGTGGCCGAGCTCCCCACGGAGACCGGCCGCGACGTGGCCGAGCTCCCCACGGAGACCGGCCGCGACGGCGAGTCCCGCGCCGGGCGCCTCGACGGGGTCAGGACGGTCTTCACCCACGAGCGCGACAACTTCCCGCTCTCCGTCTCGGTGGACGACGACGGGCGCCGGCTGCACCTGTCCGTCGACGCGCTCGACCCGATCGACCCGGCCGTGGTGGGCGCCCAGCTGCACGCGGTCACCCGGAACCTGGTGGCCGCACTGGAGCAGGCCCTGGACGGCGGCCCGGACCGGCCGCTGAGCGCCGTCGACGTGCTCGACCGGGCCGAGCGCCACCGCCAGCTGGTCGAGTGGAACGACACGGCGGCCGAGAGTGCGGGCGCGACCCTGACGGAGCTGTTCGAGGCCCAGGCGGCCCGGACGCCGGACGCCACCGCGCTGGTCTTCCGGGAGACCCGGGTCTCCTTCGCCGACCTGGACGCCCGGGCCAACCGCCTGGCCCGCCACCTGGCCGGTCACGGTGTCGGCCCGGAGTCGGTCGTCGCGGTGCTGGTGGAACGCGGCCTCACCTCGGTGGTGGCGCTGCTGGCCGTGCTGAAGGCCGGAGGGGCGTACCTGCCCGTCGACCCGGACCACCCGGCCGACCGGGTGGCCGCCATGCTGGCCGACGCCGCGCCGGCCGTGGTGGTGGCGGACGAGGCGACCGCCGCCACGGCGGCACGCTGCGCCGCGGCGGTCGTGGTCCTCCCGGACTCCCCCCGCACCGCCGAGCTCCTGGCCGCCCTGCCCGCCGGCGCCCTCGGTGACGACGAGCGCACGGCGCCGCTGCCCGCGAACCCCGCGTACGTCATCTACACCTCGGGCTCCACCGGCCGCCCCAAGGGCGTGCCGGTGCCGCACGCCGGCCTGGCCAACCTGTACACCGGCCACCACGCCGGGATGATCGCCCGCGCCGGGCGGCGGATGCGGGTGGCGCTCACGGGTTCGCTCTCCTTCGACGCCAGCTGGGACGAGATCCTCTGGATGGTCGCCGGCCACGAGCTGCACCTGGTGCCGGACGACGTCCGCCGCGAGGCGCCCGCACTGGTGCGGTACGTGCGGTCCGAGGGCATCGACGTCGTGGACACCACGCCGACGTACGCCGAACAACTGCTGGAGCACGGGCTGTTGGACGACCCCGCCGCGCTCCCCGCCGTCCTGCTCCTGGGCGGTGAGGCGACCGGACCGGCCCTGTGGGAGCGGGTCCGGTCGGTCGACGGCCTGCTCTGCTACAACCTGTACGGGCCGACGGAGTGCAGCGTGGACGCCCTGTGGGCGGACACCGCGGACAGCGAGCAGCCGCTGGTCGGCCGGCCGATGGCCAACACCCGGTCCTACGTGTTGGACGACGGGCTGCGTCCGGTCGCCGTCGGCACGGTCGGCGAACTGTACGTGGCCGGGGCGGGCCTGGCCCGCGGCTACCTGGGCCGGGCGGCGCTGACCGCCGAGCGGTTCGTCGCGTGCCCCTTCGAGCCGGGCGCGCGGATGTACCGCACGGGTGATCTGGTGCGCCGGGACGCGGCCGGACGGCTGGAGTACCTGGGCCGGGCGGACGACCAGGTGAAGATCCGCGGCTTCCGGATCGAGCCGGGCGAGGTCCAGGACGTGGTGGCCGCCCACCCCTCGGTGGCCCGGGCGGCCGTCGTCGCGCGGGAGGACACCCCCGGCGAGAAGCGCCTGGTCGCCTACGTCGTCCCCGCCGAGCCCGGCGGAGAAGCCCGACTTCCTTCACTGGTACGTGAGTTCAGCGCGCTCAAGCTGCCGAACCACATGGTTCCGTCGGCCGTGGTGGTGCTGGAGGCGTTGCCACTGAACGTCAACGGCAAGCTGGACCGGAAGGCCCTGCCCGCCCCCGGCCACGCCGCCCCGGCCGGTGCCGGGCGGGGCCCGGCCACGCTCCAGGAGGAGATCCTCTGCGGCGCGTTCGCCGAGGTGCTGGGCCTGCCCGCCGTCGGTGTCGACGACGACTTCTTCGCGCTCGGCGGGCACTCCCTGCTCGCGACCCGGCTGATCAGCCGGGTGCGGACGGTGCTGGGTACGGAGGTGCCGCTGCGCGCACTGTTCGAGGCGCCCACGGTGGCCGGGCTCGCCGCCCGGCTGGACCCCGCCCGTGCGGCCCGTGCGGCCCTGACGGCCGGGCCGCGTCCGCAGCGGGTCCCGCTCTCCTACGCGCAGCGCCGGCTCTGGTTCATCGGCCAGCTGGAGGGCCCCAGCGCCACCTACAACATCCCCACCGTGCTGCGGCTGTCCGGCCGGCTCGACCGGGAGGCGCTGAACGCGGCGCTGCGGGACGTCCTCGGGCGTCACGAGGTGCTGCGGACGGTGTTCCCGGTGGTCGACGGCGAGCCGTACCAGCGTGTGCTGGACCTCGACGAGCTCGACTGGGAGCTTGAGTTCGTCGACCTCCGGGAGCCCGCCGCCGCACCGAACGGCCTCGCGACCGCCACCGACCCGGCCGCGGCCGCCGTCGCCCGGGCGGCCGGCCACGCCTTCGACTTCGCCGTCGAGGTCCCGGTCCGCGCCTGGCTGTTCGAGACGGGCCCCGACGAGCACCTCCTGGCGGTGGTGGTGCACCACATCGCGGGCGACGGCTGGTCGATGGAGCCGCTGGCCCGGGACGTCACGACGGCGTACACGGCGCGGCTGGCGGGCCGGGCCCCCGACTGGGCGCCGCTGCCGGTGCAGTACGCCGACTACGCGCTGTGGCAGCGCGGGCTGCTCGGCGACGAGGACGACCCGCAGAGCCTGCTCGCCCGCCAGGTCGCCTACTGGCGCGAGGCGTTGGCGGGCGTGCCGCAGGAGCTGGTGCTGCCGGCCGACCGGCCGCGCCCGGCGCTGCCCTCGCGTCGCGGTCACGTCCTGGAGTTCAGGGTCCCGGCCGAGGTCCACGCCCGGCTGGGGGAGGTCGCCCGCGAACGCGGGGTGACCCCGTTCATGGTCCTCCAGGTCGCCCTGGCGGTGACGCTGTCCCGGCTGGGCGCCGGCACCGACATCCCGATCGGCACGGCGGTCGCCGGACGCACCGACGAGGCCGCGGACGACCTGATCGGCAACTTCGTCAACAGCCTGGTCATCCGGACCGACCTGTCCGGCGACCCGACCTTCGCCGACCTGCTGAGCCAGGCGCGCGAGACCGGGCTGCGCGCCTTCGCGCACCAGGACGTGCCGTTCGAACGCCTGGTGGAGGAGCTGGCCCCGGCCCGCTCGCAGGCCCGCCACCCGCTGTTCCAGGTGATGCTCACCATGAACACCGGCACGGTGACCGGGGCCGGTGCGCCCGTGCCGGCCCTGCCCGGCCTCCGGGCCACCCGGCTCGCGGCCGACGAGGTCGCCGTCAAGTTCGACCTGGGCGTGACCATCGCCGAGTCCTTCGGGCCGCAGGGCGACCCGCAGGGGATCGGCGGCATGGTCAACGCCTCGGCGGACCTCTTCGACGCCGACACCGTGCGCCGCATCGCGGACTGCCTGGTGACGGTGCTGGCCGCGCTCGCCGCCGACCCCGCCGCCAGGATCGCCGCGGTGGACGTCCTCGACGCGGCCGAACGCCGCCGCATCGTCGAGGAGTGGAACGCCACCGCCGCCGAACCACCGCGGCTGACCGTCCACCAGGCCTTCGAGGCGCAGGCGGCCCGCACCCCGGACGCGGTGGCGGTCGTGTGCGACGGCGCCGAGGTGTCCTACGCGGAGCTGGACGAGCGGGCGAACCGGCTGGCGCACTACCTGGTGGGCCAGGGGGTCGGCGCCGAATCGGTGGTGGCCCTCGGGCTGGGCCGGGGGGCCGAGATGATCGCCGCGATCCTGGCGGTCTGGAAGGCCGGCGCCGGCTACCTGCCGGTGGACCCGGAGCAGTCGGCGGAGCGGATCGCGTACCTGCTGCGCGACAGCCGGGCCGTGCTGATGCTCACCACCGAGGAGATCCTGGACGAGCTGCCCGCCGGCCGGGTGCGCCTGGTCGCGGTGGACGACGCGCCGGTCCGCATGCGGCTGGCGGCCGCGCCGGCCACCGCGCCCGGGGTGCCGGTGGCGCCCGCGGCCCTCGCCTACGTCATCTACACCTCCGGCTCGACCGGCCGGCCCAAGGGCGTGCAGGTCACCCACGAGGCGCTGGCCAACTACACCGGCTCGGTCCCCGCCCGGCTCGGCCTGGGCGCGCCCGGCGGGCGCTACGCGCTGCTCCAGGCCCAGGCCACCGACCTCGGCAACACCGTGGTCTTCGCCAGCCTCACCAGCGGCGGGCAGCTGCACATCCTCGACGCGGAGGCGGTCACCGACCCGGCGGCGGTCTCGGACTACCTGGCCGAGCACCGGATCGACTACCTGAAGGCGGTGCCCTCGCACCTGGCCGCACTGGCCGCCGTCCGCGGCGCCGGGGGCGTGCTGCCGGCCAGGGCCCTGGTGCTGGGCGGCGAGGCCGCCCAGCCGGACCTGGTCACCGCGCTGCTGGAGGCCGCGGGCGACCGCCCGGTGTTCAACCACTACGGGCCGACCGAGACCACCATCGGCGTCACCACCACCCGGCTCACCCCGCAGTCGGCGGCCGGGGGCGTCGTGCCCATCGGCACCCCGGCGGCCAACACCCGGGTCTACGTCCTCGACGACGCCCTCAACCCGGTGCCCGCGGGCGTGACCGGCGAGCTCTACATCGCCGGTGCGCAGCTGGCCCGCGGTTACGGCGGACGCCCCGCGCTGACGGCCGAACGCTTCGTGGCCTGCCCCTTCGGGACCGGCGGGCGGATGTACCGCACCGGCGACCGGGTGCGCTGGACGCGCGGGGGCCAGCTGGTCTTCGCCGGCCGGGCGGACCAGCAGGTGAAGATCCGCGGCTTCCGGGTCGAGCCGGGTGAGGTGCAGGCCGTGCTGGCCGCGCACCCGGAGGTCGCCCAGGCGGCGGTCGTCGCCCGCGAGGACACGCCGGGCGAGCCGCGCCTGGTCGCCTACGTGGTCGCCGCCGACTCGGCCGGCGAGGAACTGCCCGCCTCCGTCCGGCAGTTCACGGCCCAGCGGCTGCCCGAACACCTGGTGCCCGCCGCCGTCGTCGTGCTCGACGCCCTGCCGCTGACCGCGAACGGCAAGCTGGACCGCGCGGCCCTGCCCGCCCCCGGGTTCGCCACGGCGGGAGCCGGTCGGGCCCCGGCGACGGTGCAGGAGGAGATCCTCTGCGCGGCGTTCGCCGAGGTCCTCGGCGTGGAGGGCGTCGGCGTCGACGACGACTTCTTCACCCTGGGCGGCCACTCCCTGCTGGCGGTCTCCCTGGTGGAGCGGCTGCGCACCCGCGGCGTCGCGGTGTCGGTGCGGGCGCTCTTCCAGACGCCGACACCGGCCGGGCTGGCCGCGGTCGCGGCCCCCGAGCAGATCGAGGTGCCGCCGAACCTGATCCCCGAGGGCGCCGAGGAGATCACGCCCGGCATGCTGCCGCTGGTGGACCTGGACGAGGCCGCGATCGCCCGCCTGGCGGCGCGGATCCCGGGAGGCGCGGCGAACATCGCGGACGTCTACCCGCTCGCACCGCTCCAGGAGGGCATCCTCTTCCACCACCTGCTCCAGGCCGACCGCGGCGCGGACGTGTACGCCTCGCCGACCCTGGTCGCCTTCGACACGCGCGAGCGCCTGGACGCGTTCCTCGCCGCGCTCCAGCAGGTGGTGGACCGGCACGACATCTACCGCACCGCCATCGTCTGGGAGGGCCTGCCCGAACCCGTCCAGGTGGTCGTACGACGGGCGCCGCTCCCGGTCGAGGAGCTGACGGCCGACCCGGACCGGCCGGTGCGCCGGCAGCTCCAGGAGGCCGCCGCCGGCCGCATGGACCTCGGCCGCGCCCCGCTGATCCGGGTGCACACCGCCGCCGAACCCGGCAGCGGCCGGTGGCTGGTCCTGCTGAAGATCCACCACCTCGTCCAGGACCACACCACCCAGGACGTGCTCCTCGGGGAACTCCACGCGATCCTCTCCGGCCGCGCCGACACCCTCCCCGAGCCGCTGCCCTTCCGCACCTTCGTCGCGCAGGCCCGCCTCGGCGTGCCGCGCGAGGAGCACGAGCGGTACTTCACCGGCCTGCTGGGCGACGTCGAGGAGACCACCGCGCCGTACGGCCTGCTGGACGTCCACGGGGACGGCAGCGGCGCCGTCCGCGCCCACCAGCTGATCGAGGGCGGACTCGACGAGCGGCTGCGGGAGGCGGCCCGCTCGCTCGGCGTCAGCCCGGCGACGCTCTTCCACCTCGCCTGGGCCCGCGTGCTCGCGGCGGTCAGCGGCCGCGACGACGTCGTCTTCGGCACGGTGCTGTTCGGCCGGATGAACGCCGGCGCCGGCTCCGACCGGGTGCCCGGCCTCTTCCTCAACACCCTGCCGGTGCGCGTGCGCACCCGCGGCGTGGACGTGGCCGGGGCGCTGTCCGGGCTGCGCCACCAGCTGGCGGAGCTGCTGGTGCACGAACACGCGCCGCTCTCGCTCGCCCAGCAGGCCAGTGCGGTGCCCGGGTCGAGCCCGCTGTTCACCTCGATCCTCAACTACCGGCACGGCCGCAGCGGCGCCCGCACCCCCGACGGAGCGGGCACCGCCGGCTTCGACGGCATCAGGACGCTCCTCACCCGGGAGAGCACCAACTACCCCGTGGCCGTGGCCGTCGACGACGCCGGGACCGGGTTCGGCCTGACCGTCGATGCGGTGCCCGGGGCCGACGCCGAGCAGCTGTGCCGCCTGCTGCGCACCTGCCTCACCGGGCTCGCGGACGCGCTGGAGCAGGAGCCGCACACCCGGCTGAGCGCGGTTGCCGTGCTGGACGCCGACGAGCGGGACCGGCTGCTGACGGAGTGGAACGACACGGCGGCCGAGGTCGCCGTGGCGACGGTGCCCGGCCTGTTCGAGGCCCGGGTGGCGCGGACGCCGGACGCCATCGCGCTGGTCGCGGACGGGGTCGAGCTGACCTACGCACAGCTGGACGCGCGGGCGAACCGGCTGGCCCGCCTGCTGATCAGCCGCGGCGTGGGCCCGGAGTCGCTGGTCGCGCTCTGCCTGGAGCGGGGCGTGGACCTGATGGTGGGTCTGCTCGGGGTGCTGAAGGCCGGCGGCGCGTACCTGCCGCTCGACCCGGCCTACCCGGAGCAGCGGATCGCCTTCATGGTGGAGGACGCCGCGCCGGCGGTGGTGCTGGCGACGGCCGCGACGGCGCGGGCGGTGCCCGGGCCGGTGCTGGTCCTCGACGCGCCGCAGACCGTCCGGGACCTCGACGCGCTGGGCACCGCCGCCCCGGCGGACGGTGAGCGCACGGCGCCGCTGTCGCCGGCGCACCCGGCGTACGTGATCTACACCTCGGGGTCGACGGGCCGTCCCAAGGGCGTGGTGGTGTCGCACACCGGTGTGGCGAGCCTGGTGGCGGGCCACGTCCGCGATCTGGGGGTGGGGCCGGGCTCCCGGGTGGGGCAGTTCGCGTCGCCCAGCTTCGACACCTTCGGGTGGGAGTGGTTCATGGGCCTGCTGACCGGGGCGGCCCTGGTGGTGGTGCCCCAGGAGCAGCGGCTCGGCCGGGCGCTCCCCGAGTTCCTGGCCGCGGGCGGCGTGACGCACGTGACGCTGCCCCCGGCGGTGCTGGCCACCCTCGACGAGGGCTCGATCGGCCCGGACGTGGTGCTCGTGGTGGCCGGCGAGGCGACCGGGCCGGAGCTGACGACCCGCTGGTCGCGCGGGCGCCGGATGTTCAACTCCTACGGCCCGACCGAGACGACCGTCGACGCGACGCTGTGGCGGTGCGAGGCCGACGCCCCCGAGGTGCCGATCGGCGGGCCGGTGGTCAACACCCGCGTGTACGTCCTCGACGACGCCCTCGCCCCGGTGCCGGTGGGCGTGGCCGGCGAGCTGTACGTGGCCGGCACCGGTCTGGCCCGGGGGTACCTGGGGCGGCCCGGCCTGACGGCGCAGCGCTTCGTCGCCGACCCGTTCGGCGGGCCCGGCGCCCGGATGTACCGCACGGGCGACCGGGCGCGCTGGACGCCCCGCGGCGAGCTGGTGTTCGCGGGCCGCACCGACGACCAGGTGAAGATCCGTGGGATGCGGATCGAGCCGGGGGAGGTGGAGGCGGTGCTGTCCGCCCATCCGGGCCTGGCCCGGGCGGCGGTGGTGGTGCGCGAGGACGCCCCCGGCGACAGGCGCCTGGTCGCCTACGCGGTGCCCGCGCCCGGCGCCGCCGGGCCCGACGGCGGCGGACTCCCCGCCCTGCTCAGGGAGTTCCTGCAGGAGCGGCTGCCCGCCCACCTGGTGCCGTCGGCCGTCGTCGTGCTGGACGCGCTGCCGCTGACCGTCAACGGAAAGCTCGACCGCGCGGCCCTGCCGGTGCCGGACCCCGGCGCGGGTGCGGGTGCGGGCGGGGAGCGCGGCCGGGGGCCCGCGGGCGCCCTGGAGGAGGCGGTGTGCGAGGCGTTCGCCCGGGTGCTCGGGGTTGCGGCGGTCGGGGTGGACGACGACTTCTTCGCCCTCGGCGGCCACTCCCTGCTGGCGGTCTCCCTGATGGAGCGGCTGCGGGAGCGCGGGGTGTCGGTGTCGGTCCGGGACCTCATCGCCCACCCGACGCCGGCCCGGCTGATGGCCACGCTGAACCTCTCCTCCGTCCGGGACTCGCTCGGCGCGCTGCTGCCGATCCGGACCGGCGGCTCCCGGCCGGCCTTCTTCTTCGTCCACCCCGGAGGCGGGCTGGGCTGGTGCTACCTGCCGTTCGCGCGCTTCGTCCCGCCGGGCCACCCGCTCTACGGGCTGCAGGCCGACGGGATCGACGGCAGCGGTGAACTCGCCTCCTCGGTGGAGGAGATGGCCGCGCGGTACGTCGAGCGGATCCGCTCGGTGCAGGAGCACGGGCCCTACCACCTGGTGGGGTGGTCCTTCGGGGGCACTCCGGCGCACGAGATCGCGCTGCGGCTGCGCGCGGAGGGCGAGCAGGTGGCGCTGGTGCTCATGGACGCCTACCCGCCGGACCCGGCGGACGCCCCCGCGGTGCCCGGCGGCCCGGCCGGGGGGACCGGCGACGACGCCGGGGCCGTCGCCGCGCTCACCGGGCGGATGCGCGCCGAGCTGGGCCACCTGCTCGCCGGCTTCTCCGACGAGGAGCTGGCGCTGATGGCGGGGGTGTACCGCAACAACGCGGCGATCCGGGCCGGGCACGGCTTCGGACGCTTCGACGGGGACACGCTGCTGCTGGTCGCCGAGGAGGGGAAGGAGCCGGGCGCCCGGCAGGCGGACCTCTGGGAGCCGTACCTGTCCGGCCGGCTGACCACGGTGGGCCTGCCGTGCAGCCACTCCGACATGGCGCGCCCGGAGATGCTGGAGCTGGCCTGGGAGTCCATCGCCCGGTGGCTGGGCGGGCAGTAGCACCGGACACGGCTCCGGGCGGGACCCGCGGGTGCGGGTC
>NZ_JBHJUK010000222.1:0-10673 GCF_042266225.1 Kitasatospora sp. NPDC056181 | reverse complement strand
CCACCGCACGGCGGCTTGGGAGCCCGTGGCGCGTCCGGTCCGAGCGGACGCGCCACGGGTGGTCGGGCGAGGAGCTGCGCGAGAAGCCGAACAAGGCTTCCCGGGCCCGGGCCGCTCCCCCGGCACCCGGCACCGGGCTGCACCCCGGCACCAGGGGCGGCGCCACGGGGTCACTCCCCCGCGAGCCGCGCCGGAGGGGCTACTCCCCCAGGGCCGCGCGGGCGTCGACGAAAGCGGCGACGGCGCGCTCGACGTCCTCGGTGGAGTGCGCCGCGGAGAGCTGCACCCGGATCCGGGCCTGGCCGTGCGGGACGACCGGGAACGAGAACCCGATCACGTACACCCCGCGCTCCAGCAGCAGCTCGGCGAGCCGGCCGGCCTTGGCGGCGTCGCCGATCATCACCGGGGCGATCGGGTGGTCGCCGGGCAGGATCTCGAAGCCGGCCTCGGTCATCTTCGACCGGAACAGCGCCGTGTTGGCGGCCAGCCGCTCGCGCAGCTCGGTCGACTGCTCGACCAGGTCGAGCACCTTCAGCGAGGCCGCCGCGATCACCGGGGCGAGCGAGTTGGAGAACAGGTACGGCCGCGAGCGCTGGCGCAGCAGGGCGACGATCTCGCGGCGGGCCGCGACGTAGCCGCCGGAGGCGCCGCCGAGGGCCTTGCCGAGGGTGCCGGTGATGATGTCGACGCGGTCCATCACGCCGTGCAGTTCGGGGGTGCCGCGCCCGTTCGGGCCGACGAAGCCGACGGCGTGCGAGTCGTCGACCATCACCATGGCGTCGTACCGGTCGGCGAGGTCGCAGATCTCGCGCAGCGGGGCGACGTAGCCGTCCATGGAGAAGACGCCGTCGGTGACGATGAGGCGGCGGCGGGCGTCCTGGGTGTCCTGGAGCTGCTTCTCCAGGTCGGCCAGGTCGCGGTTGGCGTAGCGGTGGCGGCGGGCCTTGCAGAGGCGGATGCCGTCGATGATGCTCGCGTGGTTGAGCGCGTCCGAGATGACCGCGTCACGCTCGTCGAGCAGGGTCTCGAAGACGCCGCCGTTGGCGTCGAAGCAGGAGGAGTAGAGGATCGTGTCCTCCTGGCCGAGGAACGCGGAGAGGCGGTCCTCGAGCTCCTTGTGGACGTCCTGGGTGCCGCAGATGAAGCGGACCGAGGCCATGCCGTAGCCCCAGCGGTCGAGGGCGTCCTTGGCGGCCGTGAGCACCTCGGGGTGGTCGGCCAGGCCGAGGTAGTTGTTGGCGCAGAAGTTGAGCACCTCGCCGGGGCGTCCGCCGCCGGTGACGGTGACGGCGGCGCTCTGCGGGGTGCCGATCACCCGCTCGGGCTTGAAGAGGCCGGCCTCGCGGATCTCGTCGAGGGTGGCGGCGAGGTCGTCGCGCACGTTGTCGAACACAGCAGACTCCTAGTCGGCGGGGAGGCTCAGGCGGTCCAGTCGAGAATGATCTTGCCGCAGCGGCCGCTGGCCGCGTCGTCGAATGCGGCCTCGAAGTCGGAGGCGGCGTAGCGGCCGGTGATGACGGGGCTGAGGTCGAGGCCGCCCTCCAGCAGGACGGACATCGCGTACCAGGTCTCGAACATCTCGCGGCCGTAGATGCCCTTGATGGTGATCATCGAGGTGACCACGGAGGCCCAGTCGACGGGGAACTGCTCGGCGGGCAGCCCGAGCATGGCGATCTTCCCGCCGTGCGTCATGTTGGCGATCATCGACTGGAGCGCCTCGGGGCGGCCGGACATCTCCAGGCCGACGTCGAAGCCCTCGCGCAGGCCGAGCTTCTGCTGGCCCTCCTCGATGGTGTGCTCGGCGACGTTCAGGGCGAGCGTGACGCCGACCTCGCGGGCCAGGTCGAGCCGGTACGGGGAAACGTCGGTGATCATCACGTTGCGGGCGCCGGCGTGCTTGGCGACGGCGGCGGCCATGATGCCGATCGGGCCGGCACCGGTGATCAGCACGTCCTCGCCGACGAGCGGGAAGGAGAGCGCGGTGTGCACGGCGTTGCCGAAGGGGTCGAAGATCGCGGCGACGTCGAGGTCGACGGGGACGCGGTGCACCCAGACGTTGGAGGCGGGCAGCGCGACGTACTCGGCGAAGGCGCCGTCGCGGCCGACGCCGAGGCCGATGGTGTTGCGGCAGAGGTGGCGGCGGCCGGCCAGGCAGTTGCGGCACTTGCCGCAGACCAGGTGGCCCTCGCCGCTGACCAGGTCGCCGACCGAGATGTCCGCGACGGCCGCGCCGATCTCGGCGACCTCGCCGACGAACTCGTGACCGAGGACGAGCGGGGTGCGGATGGTCTGCTGCGCCCAGCCGTCCCAGTTGCGGATGTGCAGGTCGGTGCCGCAGATGCCGGTGCGCAGCACCTTGATCAGCACCTCGCCGGGGCCGATGGCAGGCTTCGGGACGTCCATCAGCCAGAGTCCGGGCTCGGCCTTCTGCTTGACGAGTGCCTTCACTGCGGCGGCTCCTGACGCGCGAGGGGGCGGCCTGGTGTGGGCAGGCCGGCGGGGCCCGGCGGGGTGGCGGCTGCCGCCTCCTTCTCACCGGGCACGGAGCAATCTGCCTGGTGGGAGGGGGTGCGGTCCATCGAGGAATTCTTAAGGGCCGCCACAGCTGGGCTAAACGATCGTGCCCGAGCAGCGGCGGGCGGCCATCGCGGCGTGCCGGTGGCCACCCGTTCGGCGCAGCACGCGGGGGTGTGCGGACCGGCCGGGCGACTGCGGGGCCGTCGGCGGGGGCGCGGGGCGGGGGCAGCCACCCGCCGGGCCTGTCCGGCGGGTCCAGCGCACAGGAGGAACGAGGCGGGCGCCGGGCACCGGGAGGCGGAGCGCGGACGGCAGCACGCAGGGCACCGGGCACCGGGCGCAGGGCGCAGGACTGGACGGCGGCGGGCCGTCGGCTCAGCTCCTCCGGCTGCCGACCGCCTCGGTGAGCGCCGCCCCGGCTGCCAGAAGACCGGCGGCGGCGACGAGCAGGCCGCCGGTGGACACCAGCAGGTCGGCCGAGCGGGGAGTCGTCGCGAGCCGGGAGAGCAGCGTGTTCACCGGGGACAGGCCCTTGGCCACCAACAGCGCCAGCAGCAGCACCAGGGCGAGCAGCAGGGCGTGGCCCTGCCGCCGGAAGACCAGGCGGGAGCAGACCAGGCCGACCGCGATTCCGGTGAACGCGCAGGTCAGCTGTGCCTCGGTGCCGAGCAGCAGGTCGGCGACGGTCAACGGGTGGGTGCCGGTCAGGAAGGGGATGCCGAGGCCGAGTGCGGTCAGCAGCAGGCACCAGAGGACGGCGGTGCAGACGGTGCCCAGCAGGACGCGGCGTGAGCCACCCGCGGTGACGACGACGACGGCGCGGTGGGCGTGGTCCTCCAGTCCGGCCTGGGCGATGGTGAGCCAGGTGGAGCAGAGCAGCATGGCGCCGGCCGCCGCGCCGTAGGTGGCGGTGAGCGGACCGTTGTCGCTGCTGGTGAGCACGGTCACCAGGCCTACGAAGAGCAGCACCGGCGCGAGGTAGCGCTGGGAGAGCAGCATGGTGGTGAACTGGTAGCGGACCAGGGAGATCACCGCGCCACCTTCCTCGACACACCGCATGCGCCCCGGGCGGGAATGCCGGCCCGGGTGGCGCCCTCGGTCGGGGTGGCGCGGTCGGCCCGGGTGGCACTGGCGGTCGGGGTCAGGCGGTCGACGGACCAGTGGTGCTGGAGTGCGGCGAGCAGGACGGCGTCCGAGTGCCTGCGGTCGACCCGGAGCACCAGGGAACCGTCGCGGCGGGCGGTGTCCAGCACGCCGGGGAGGGTGTACCAGTCCGGTCCGGACGGGGTGGCGCCGACGCCGGCGCCGGGGACCGTCAGGACGATCTCGGTGACGGCGGCCTCGGCGACAGCGTCCAAGGTGGCCACCGCCGCCGCGGTGCCCCCGACCTCGGTACCCCGGCCGTCGGTACCCCGGCCGTCGGTGCCCCCGACGTCGGTGCGGCGGGTGACCCGCGCGTCGCCGATCGCGTAGGTACCGGTGGCGTGGGCCCCGGCGACCGCCTCGCGGTGGTCGGTGAAGACGACGGCCCCGCCCTCGCCGGCCACCTCGTCGATCAGTTCGCCCAGCACTCCGTGGGCGGAGGCGTCCAGGCCTGACCAGGGTTCGTCCAGGACGAGCAGTCCGGGCCGGACGAGCAGGGCCTGCGCGAGCGCGACCTTCTGGGCGTTGCCCTTGGAGAGGGTGCGCAGCGGGGCGTCCGGTCCGCCGACCAGGGCGAGCCGGTCGATGAGCCGGCCGGCCCGGTCGCGGGCGCGGGTGGTGGGCAGGCCGCGGATCCGGCCCATGTGGGTCAGGTAGGAGAGTGCGGTGATGCGGTCGTTGGCGGTGAATCGGTCCGGGACGTAGCCGGTCTCGCGGGGGCGGCCGATGACGCGGCCGGTGGTGGGCCGGGAGAGTCCGACGAGGATCCGCAGCAGGGTGGACTTGCCGGAGCCGTTGCCACCGACGACGGCGAGGACGTCACCGGCGGCGACGTGCAGGTCCACGTCGCGGAGGATCCACCGGCCTGCGCCGTAGCGCTTGCCCATTGCTTCGCACCGTAACAAGTCGGCCCCCGTTGACGTCAGTTCGCCTTCGCACCCTACTGCGCTGCGGGCGGTCCACAGCGGCTGGGTGCACGGGTCGCAGGGGCGCAGGGGTCGGCGGGGTGCACGGGTCGCAGGGGCGCGGGAAGGGCCGGTGGCGGGCTGCGTCCGTTCGGGCCAGCGGGGCGGCGGCCCGGCGCGCGGGCCCGTTGTGGCGCGCATACGGTGGCGAACGCTCCCCCCGGCCTCGTGGAGCGGTGCTCCGGGGCCGTCCGCCGCAGAGAGGCGCCTCGACGATGAGCCCGACCGTGACGAAGACCCGACGACGGACGTTGCCCGCGCTGCGCCGCCGCTCCCCCGCGCGGGCGGCCACGGCGACGCTCGCCCTGGCGGGTCTGCTGGCCGCGGCCGGTTGCTCGGGCGGGGCGGCGTCGGACCCGTCGGCGGCAGGGGCGGTGACCGCCGTTCCGGCCGCGCTCAGCCCCTCGGCGAGTGGTCCGTCCTCGGTCGGCGGTTCGCCGGGCGGATCCGGTTCGCCGGGCGGATCGGGGCCGGCCACCGCGTCGGGGCCGGCGGGCGCGTCGGGCGGCTCCGTGGCGCCGCTGACCCCGGACGTCACCGCCCGGCTGGACGCCGCGATGCAGCGGGTGCTGAACCAGACCTCCGTCCCCGGGGTGATGGTCGCTCTGACCACTCCCGACGGCAGCTATCTCAAGGCCTTCGGCGTCTCGGACAAGATCGCCGGCACCCCGATGGTGACCGGGCTGAACATGCGGATCGGCAGCGAGACCAAGACCTTCACGGTGACCGGGCTGCTGCGGCTGGTCGACCAGGGAAGGGCGGGCCTGGACGACCCGGTCGCCAAGTACCTCGCGGGCGTGCCCGGCGGCGACGCGATCACCCTGCGCGAGCTCGCCGACATGCGCAGCGGCCTGTTCTCGTACACCGCGGACCAGGGGTTCGTTCAGGCCTTCCTCAACGACCCGAACCGGCCCTTCACGCCTCAGGAGCTGCTGGGGTACGCGTTCGCGCACCCCGCGAACTTCGCTCCGAACACCCAGTTCGAGTACTCCAACACCAACACCGTGCTGCTCGGCCTGGTGATCGAGAAGATCAGCGGGCAGCCGCTCGGCAGCTTCCTGAAGCAGCAGGTGTTCGACCCGGCGGGTCTGGGGCGGACCGTCTTCCCGGCCGACGCGTCGTTCCCGCAGCCGCACGCCCGCGGTTACACCAACCAGACGGCCGACGGCGGGGTCGCGGACGCCACCGACTGGAACCCGTCCTGGGCCTGGGCGGCGGGCGCCGCCATCTCGGACCTGGCCGACCTGCAGAAGTGGGCGAAGGTGCTGGCCACCGGCACGCTGCTCAACCCGCTGACCCAGGCCGAACGGCTGAAGACGCCGCCCACCGGGGTGCCCGGACTCGACTACGGGCTGGGGCTGTTCGTCAACCACGGCTGGATCGGGCACAACGGTTCACTGCCGGGTTACCAGAGCGTGGCGGTCTACCTGCCGTCGGCGAAGGCGACGCTGGTGGTGCTGCTGAACTCCGACATCCCGTCGCAGGGTTCGGAGCCGTCGACGCTCTTCGCGCAGGCGGCCACCGAGATCGTCTCGCCGGGGAACGTCTACAGCTTCCCGGCCGCCCCGGGGAGCAGTTCGCCCTCGCCCGCAGTGGCCTGAGGGCCGGTCCGCGCGCCGGCCCGGGAACCCGGTCGGCGCGGCGGCCCGGGAGTCGGGGTCCGCGCGCCGGCCCATGAACCCGGGTCCGCGCGCCGGCCTGAGGGTCCGACTCCGTGCCCCGCCGCATGCGTCGGATTCCCACGCGTTCCGCTTCCGGACGTTGCACCACTTCCGTCCGGGCTGCGTCACCTGCCGAGCACCCGCGCGAGGTCGTAGGAGACGGGCTCCTCCAGCTGCGCGTAGGTGCAGCTCTCCGGGGTCCGGTCCGGGCGCCACCGGCGGAACTGGGCGGTGTGCCGGAACCGCGTGCCCTCCATGTGGTCGTAGGCGACCTCGGCCACCCGCTCGGGGCGCAGCGCCACCCACGAGAGGTCCTTGCCGCCGGTCCAGCGGCTGACCGCGCCGGGCAGCCGGGCGTCGGCGTGCGCGGCCTCGTCTGCCCAGGCGCCCCACGGGTGGTCGGCGGGGTCGTCCATCCGCAGCGGGGCCAGTTCCTCGGCGAGTTCGCGGCGGCGGGCCATCGGGAAGGCGGCGCAGACGCCGACGTGCTGGAGCCGGCCCTCGGCGTCGTTGATGCCGAGCAGCAGTGAGCCGACCACCGGGCCGCTCTTGTGCTCGCGGTAGCCGGCGACCACGCAGTCGGCGGTCCGCTCGTGCTTGATCTTGAACATGGTCCGTTCCCCCGGCCGGTAGGGCTGGTCGAGCGGTTTGGCCACCACGCCGTCGAGACCGGCGCCCTCGTACTCGGCGAACCAGCTCCGGGCGAGGTCGCGGTCGGTGGAGGCGGGTGCGGTGAAGACGGGGTCGGCGGCGTCGGCGAGGGCGGCTTCCAGGGCGGGGCGGCGGACGGCGAGGGGTTCGTCGAGCAGCGAGTCGTCGCCGAGGGCGAGCAGGTCGAAGGCGACGAAGGAGGCGGGGGTGCGCTCGGCGAGCATGGCGACCCGGCTGGCGGCCGGGTGGATGCGTTCCAGCAGCTCCTCGAAGCGCAGCCGTCCGTCGCGGGCGATCACCACCTCGCCGTCCAGGACGCAGCGTGGTGGCAGTTCGCGTTTCAGTGCCTCGACCACTTCGGGGAAGTACCTGGTCAGCGGTTTGCCGGTGCGGCTGCCGAGCTCGACCTCGTCGCCGTCGCGGAAGACGACGGTGCGGAAGCCGTCCCATTTGGCCTCGTACTGCATCCCGGGCGGGATATCGGCCACGGACTTGGCGAGCATCGGCGCCACCGGCGGCATCACGGGCAGGTCCATGGCTCCGATCCTCGCGCCTGCCGTCCCGGGGCGCGCGCCGGGCGGGGCGCGCGCCGGAGCGGACGCACGCCGGACGGGACGCGCCTCAGGCGGGACGCGCGCCGGGCGGAGCGCAAGGGGGCGGGCATGCCGTTCCCACCCCCGCTCCCCCACCACCCCGCTACCCCGCTCTCCCGCCCCCAAGCGGCACCACCTTGGGTGGTTTGCCGTAGTTCGGGGACGCACTCTAGGGTGCGCGGTGTGGTGATCAGGTGATGGACCTCGGGGACGGAGCGGCGGGCCCGGACGGGAGGTTCCGGTTCGTGGGCCGGCAGCGCGAGCTGGGGCAGTTGCTGGCCGCGCTGCGGCGGCCGCCCGCGGTCGTGCTGGTCGAGGGCGAGGCCGGGATCGGCAAGTCGCGCCTGGTCCGCGAAGCCGCCGCCGTTCTGCGGGCGGAGCGGCGCCAGGTGCTGACCGGTCTCTGCCACCCGCTGCGCGAGCCGTTCCCGTACGGGCCGGTGGTGGACGCGCTGCGCAAGGCCGACCTGGCGGACGTCACCGGCTTCCCGCCCACCGCCGGCGCCCTGGCCCCGCTGCTGCCCGATCTGGCCGGCCGGCTCCCGGACCCGCCGCAGCAGCCGACCGACGCCTCCGGGCGGCGCTTCCAGCTGCTCCAGGCCGTACGGTCGTACCTGACGGCGCTCGGGCCTGCCGTGCTGGTCGTCGAGGACCTGCACTGGATCGACGACGCCACCCGTGACCTTCTCCTGCTGCTGGCCCGCGACCTGCCGCCGCAGCTCGGCCTGGTGCTCACCTACCGCGCCGAGGACCTCCCGCCGAAGGGCGCCGTGCTCGGCGCCGTCTACCACCACCCGCCCGGTACCGCCGGCTCGGTGATCCGGCTCGGCCCGCTGCTGGAGCCGGAGGTGCGGGAGCTCGCGGCCGCCGCCCTCGGCCCGTCCGCGACCGCGGCGCTCGGCGCCGCCCTGTACCGGCGCAGCGAGGGCCTGCCGCTGGTCGCCGAGGAGGACCTGATCACCCTCGCCGAGCAGGGCGGGCCCCACGGCCGCCCCGGGGCGCTGGAGCGGCTGCGGGACGCCGACGCGCCGCACGGGCTGCGCGAGGCGGTCACCGGGCGCCTGGGCATGCTGTCCCCCGACGCGGCGGCGATCGCCGAGACGTCGGCCGTGCTCGGGGTTGCGGCCCCCGAGGAGTTGTTGGCCGACGTCGCCGGGTTGGGCCGGGAACGGGGCGCCGAGGCGGTGATCGAGCTGCTCCGGGCGTCGCTGCTGCGCGAGGCGGACCAGGGCGAGTACGCGTTGCGGCACGTGCTCGCGCAGCAGGTCGTGTACCGCGCCATCCCCGGGCCCGCCCGGCTCCGTCTGCACCAGCGCGCCGTCGAGGCGCTCCGGGCCCGTACCCCGGTGCCGCTGATGCAGATCGCCCACCACACGCTGGCCGCCGGTGACCGGGCCGGCTGGCTGCTGCGGGCGCAGGAGGCCGCCGACCAGGCGATCGCCGTCCGGGACGGCGCCACCGCCGCCCCGCTGCTGCGCCGGATGCTCGACCGGCCCGAGCTGGCGGGCGAGGCGCGGTCGCGGGCGGCCCTGGCGCTGGCCGGGGTGGCCGCCAACAGCCTGGACTTCCGCACCGACGCGCTGGTGCTGCGCCGGCTGCTCGACGATCCCGGGCTGCCGATGGAGGTCCGCGGCGAGATCCGGCTCGGCCTGGGCCTGGGCATGCTGAACGAGAACGCCGATCCCGCGGGCTTCGACGAGGTCGAGCGGGCGGTGGGCAATCTGGCGGCCGGCCGCCCCGGGCTCGCCGTCCGGGCGATGGTGGCCCTGGCCCTCAAGGAGGCCGAGGGGCCCGCGTACACCCGGGCGTGGCTGGAGCGCGCCGAGGACGCCGTCCGCGACCTCGACGACGAGGCGATGAAGGCCGCCGTCCACGCCACCCGCCTGACCCTGATGGCCTGTCAGGGCGACCCGGCGCTCTGGGGGCTGACCGAGCGGCTGCCGCGCCACCCGGACGACCGCGCGGTGCTCCGGCAGACCGCGCGCGCCCTGCAGAACGTCGCCGACACCGCCGCCTACCTGGGCCACGACCGGCGGGCCGCCGCCCTGTCGGCCGAGGCCGGGCAGATCGCCGCCCGGGTGGGCAGCCCGATCGTGATGTTCCTGTCCCACGGCACCGGGCTGCGTCTGGACGCCCTCGCCGGCCGCTGGGACGGGCTGGAGGAACGGCTCGACGCGCTGGTCGACGAGTACCCGACCGCCGGGGGCGCCCGGGCCGAGCGGGCCGTCGTGGGCGGCACCCTCGCGGCCGCCCGGGGCCGGCACACCCGGGCGCTCGAACACTTCCACGAGGCGTTCCGGATCGGCGCCGACCAGATGCTGGTGGGCATCGAGCTGCGGGCGGCCGCCGGACTGACGTCGCTCCACCTGGCCAGAGGAGAGGCACCGCGCGCCTGGGCGGTCGCCGGACAGGCCGTGGACACGGCGCGGCGCACTGCGGCCTGGCCCCGGGCGGCCGGCCTGGTGTCGGCCGCGGTCGAGGCGGCACTGGCCTGCGACCGGCGGTCGGCCGCCGAGCGGCTGGCGGCCGAGGCCGGGCAGGGACTGGACGGGTGCGACGCGCCGGCGGCCGCCGCCGACCTGGAGGTCGCCCAGGGCCTGCTGCTGGACACCGACCCGGCCGGCGCCGCAGGGCACTTCTGCGGGGCTGCGCGCAGGTGGCGCGGGATCGGGCGCCCGTACGAGGCGGCCAGGGCCCTCGAACGGGCGGGCGACGCGTGGCGCGGTGCCGGCGGCGCCGGGGCGGTCGAGCCGCTCACCGAGGCGCTGGCCCTCTACACGGAGGTCGGTGCCACCGCTGACGCGACGCGCTGCGGGCGGGTGCTGACCGACCTCGGTGCCGTCCGCCGTCGTCCCGGGCGCCGGGGGTACGGCGGCAGTCTCTCGCCGCGCGAGCACCAGGTCGCCGGGCTCCTCGCCGCCGGTGCCACCAACCAGCGGATCGCCGAGGCCCTGTTCCTGTCACCGCGGACGGTGGAGAACCACGTCGCCAAGGTGCTGCGCAAGCTCGGCACCGACCGCAAGGGCGTCGCGGCCGTCTACCCCGAACGCGCGGACGGCCCCGAACGCCCGGACGGCGGATGAGCCGGTCCGCACCACGGCGCCGCCCCCCCGCGGGCGGGCGGGGGGGCCGGGGGACCCGGA
>NZ_JBHJUK010000221.1:0-10809 GCF_042266225.1 Kitasatospora sp. NPDC056181 | reverse complement strand
AGCCTCAACGGCGGCCGCGGCACCCTCTTCGGCGCCCTCACCGGCGTGCTGACCCTCCAGCTCGTGGTCAACGTCATGACCCTCGCCGGCGTACCACCCCTGTGGAACCAGTTCCTCAACGGCGCGATCATCATCGTCGCGCTGATCATCTCCCGCTTCGCCTCCGGCGAGAAGCAGGAGTGACGGGCCCCATGGCCTGAGAGCCGCCGGAGCGGCGCCACCAGCCCGGCGGCAACCGGGCGCGCCGCTCCGGCCTCCCCGTCCCGCCTCCTCGACCGACCACCACTCCCTTGTCCGCACGCAGGAGGCGCACACCCATGGCGGTGACCGATCAGGCCATCGAGCGGATCAAGGAGATGATCGTCTCGGGCGCCCTGCCGCCCGGCGCGAGACTCCCCAACGAGGCCGATCTCGCCGACCAGCTCGGGCTGTCCCGCAACTCCCTGCGCGAGGCCGTCCGCGCACTCACCGCGATGCGGATCCTCATCCCCAGACAGGGCGACGGCACCTACGTCTCCGGGCTCGAACCCCACCTCCTCCTGGAATCGCTCGCCTTCGCCGCCGACGTCTCCCAGGGCCACACCGCCGGCCAACTCCTCCAGATACGAAGGCTGCTGGAACCCCAGGCCACCGCCCTCGCGGCCGACCTGCTCACCGACGAGAACCTGGGAACGCTGCGGGCCGTCCTCGACCGGAGCGCCGCGGCGGCCGACATCGAGGAGTTCGTCGAGCTGGACATCGCCTTCCACCGCACGATCGCCGACGCCGTGGGCAACCCCGTGCTCTCCACCCTGCTCGGCATCCTCTCCACCCACACCCAGCGGCTGCGCATCGTCCGCGGCATCCGGTACGCGCCCGCCCGCGAACAGGCCCACCGGGAACACGAGGCCATCTGGCGGGCCCTGGTCAACCGCGATGCCGTCCTTGCCGCCAGCGCCAGCACCGTGCACATCGCCGCCGTCGAGGACTGGCTGACCGCCGGCACCGGCTCCCCGGGACTCGGCACCCTCGCCTGACGGCGACCTGCCGAGTCCCGTACATCCGTTCCCCTCCCGCTCAGTACGCACCAACCCCACCACCCAGAACGGTCTGACACATGAAGAGCCGAACCCTCCGGACCACCTGCATGGGCTGCATCGCCGTGTTGCTCGCCGGCTGCCTCACCGCCTGCGGGGACTCCGATGACCCCGGCAACTCCCGCCAACAGATCGGCATCGACATCCCCCGTGCCGACTCCGACTTCTGGAAGGCGTACGCGAAGTACATCCAGCAGGAGATCAACGACCAGCAGCTGAGCGTCCTGCCCCCGACCCATTCGGACGGCGACGAGGCGACGTTCACCGCCAACGTCCGCTCAATGGCCGCCCGGCATCCCAAGTCCATCGTCATGGCTCCGCAGAACACCATGACCACCGATACGACACTCTCCGAGTTGTTCCGCGCCAACATCCACGCGATCAGCGTGGACACCGAACCGGAGCACGGCACCGTCTACATGGTGGTCCGCACCGACAACCGCTCGTACGGCTCCAAGGCCTGCGAGTTCCTCGGCAAGCAACTCGGCGGCAAGGGCAAGGTGGCCGAGCTCCAGGGCGCACTGACCTCCATCAACGGATACGAACGCTCCGAGGGGTTCGCCGCCTGCATGAAGCGCAATTTCCCCGGTATCCAGGTGATCGCGCTGCCCACCGACTGGAAGGGCGACGTCGCCTCCGCCAAGCTCCAGTCCACCCTGGCCGCCAACCCGGACCTGAACGGCATCTACATGCAGGCCGGTGGCGTCTTCCTGCAGCCCACCCTCGCCCTGCTCCGGCAGAAGGGGCTGCTCAAGCCCGCCGGGCAGAGCGGCCACATCGCCATCGTCTCCAACGACGGCATCCCCGCCGAGCTCGACGCGATCCGCAAGGGCGAGATCGACGCGACCGTCTCCCAGCCCGCCGACCTCTACGCCAAGTACGCCCTGTACTACGCCAAGGCCGCCGCCGAGGGCAAGTCCTTCCAGACCGGGCCCACCGACCACGGGTCGACCATCGTCTCCCTGCCCAACGGCCTGGAGGACCAGCTCCCCGCACCCCTGGTCACCAAGGACAACGTGGACGACAAGTCCCTCTGGGCCAACCACGTTACGGGCTGACCGAGGCGGGCTCCGGAGCCAGGCCAACAGCCACTGCGAGAAGGGGACGACGGGACTCCGGCCCGTACATCACCACCGGACCGGCGGCCCCGTCTCACCGGACGAGGGTGCGGCGCCCGGTGGTGACGTCCCACGGTCCGAGTACACCCACCCGCACGTCCACGTCCCCCCAGGACGCGTTCCTCGTCGGTCCGGGCCGCGAAGGACCACGCCGACCTCAGTCCGGTGCGACTGTTGGTCCGGCAGTCCTGGCAGGGGCGGAGAGGTCATCGAGCGCATCGACCGCCGACCGCACGCGGTCGATGCGCCGAGAAGGCGTTCACGGAGGCATGCTGCTCCTGGTCCTGGCGATCGGTTGACGGCTCGGAGCTCAACTGCCCCCGCCGCAGCCGCCTCCGCAGCCACTGTGGCCCCCGCCGCAGCCACTGTGGCCCCCGCCGTAGTCGCCGCCGCTTCCGCCGGTGTCGCCGCCGTCTCCGCCCCTGTAGCGGGACTTCCGGTCGGCGTCGTCCCGGAGCACGGCCCAGGCGACGAGCCTGATGCCGATCAAGATGGTCCCCACGATGATGACGAGGCCCTGAAAACTCATCTGCCTGTTCCCCCTGGTAGCGCTGGGACAAGGTGCGGCGTGGTGTCCGACCGACTCGCCTCCGTGCACCGGCCGGTGACGACGGTTCGCGGGAGGCGGGATCAGCCGCACCAGGATGTCCACTCGTCGGCGGCGGTACTTCACTGCGTTCGCAGGGAACGACGGTGACACTTGGTCAGACGGTTCCCCCGGGGCCGGCGGTGGCGGTGGCGTTCCTGACCCCGACACCGGGCCTTGCGCGACGGTCCGACCTTCCGCTGCCGCCGGCGCCGGTAGCCTCCCGGGCACCACCTGGGCCGCCCCGGCCGCGACCGGTGTCACGGGCGCGGCGGACCCGGGCGTCGCAGCCCTCCACCGCCGACGCCTCACGGCCGCCTTTCACGGCGGCCACACGTGGCCCCTGTCCCCAGCCCGGGGCTTCGGCGAAACCCCTTCCGGTGCGTCACGGTGCAGAACCGTGCTGCAGGCGTCCGGGCTTCGCCGGCCGTGTGAGATATCCCTCTCGCGTCGTCGTGGCGCCGGTGGCCTGGGGAGGTTGACCATGGAGTCATGACCTCCTCGCCCCGCCCGCCGCACGTTGATGGTCGACCGGATCCGACAGCCGGGACTGCCGCGCCCGGCGGAGACTCCGCTCCCGCCCGCGGGTACCTGCTGGACAACGCGCGCGCCGAGGCGGGCGAGCGATTCGTCTGGCTGGCCGAGCTGTTCGACGGTGTGACGCGCGGGCACTTCGATCGACTGGGGGTCAAGGCCGGCTCGCGCTGCTGGGAAGTGGGGGCCGGTGGCCCCGGTATCCCGGAGGCGCTCGCGGCGGCCGTCGGTCCGACCGGGCACGTGCTGGCCACGGACATCGACCCGTCGTGGCTGAAGACCGGCGACGGGTACGAGGTGCGCCGGCACGACGTCGCCACCGACCCGCCCCCGGAGCCGGGGACGTTCGATCTGGTGCACGCCCGGCTCGTGCTGGTCCACGTACCCGACCGGGCTCGGGCGTTGGCCACGATGGCGGCAGCGCTACGCCCCGGCGGCTGGCTGCTGATCGAGGACGCCGACACCGCTCTGCAGCCACTGGCATGCCTGGACGACAGCGGTCCTGCGCAGCGGCGGGCCAACCGGCTGCGTGACGCGGTCCGGGAGCTCATGCTGCGCCGCGGCGCGGACCTACGCTACGGCCGGACACTGCCGCGGGCACTGCGTGAGGCCGGCTTGATGGACGTCGCAGCGAGGGGCACCTTCCCGGTCGGCGGGCCGGCCTGCGACCGGCTGGAGGCGGCGACCATCCGGCACGTGCGCGGCGAGCTGCTCGCGGCCGGCCTGGCCGACGACGCCGAGATCGACGCGCATCTGGCCGCCATCGACGAGGGCGCACTCGACCTGACACTCGCGCCCCTGATTTCGGCCTGGGGACGCCGTCCGGTCGAGCACCCGCCGGCACTCGGGTAGGCGTGGACCCAGGCGTTGTCCGACCTGCCCACGGTGCTGTTCGTCGAGGAAGGCATGGTCACCGTGAGCTGCCAGTGCTCTGGCCACCGCACCGCTGAGCCACGACGTGCCTGCGGTCGTGCCGGCAGCGCCCCCGTTGGCCACCGAGATGACCTCGGCGGCAACGGCCCACAGGCTGCTGCCCGACTCTCTGTCGGACCGCGGCAACGCCAAGCTGTTCGTGCCCCTGTACGGGCGGGACTACCGGCACGTGCCAGGCCTCGGCTGGTACCAGTGGGCCGGGCACCGCTGGCGCCCGGACGAGGACGACACCGTGCTCTGGGCGGCCGGCGAGATGGCCGAGAGCATCGCCGCCAATCGGCACCCGGCCCACGCTCGATCACTTGGTTCGACGGGACGTACACATTCACGGCTTCCAGCGGTCGGCCGACGGCGCTCTCTGATGAGGAGCGCCTGCGGGTCGCCGAAGGCCTCCACCGCCCGTAACCCCTGCTGAATTTCTTGGGCACCAATATCAATCCACCGGTCCGTATCGGCTTGGTCGGTCGGTGGTGTTCTTCTGGCCTGGCCGGTCGGCAGCCGTGTGGGGTCACCGGCCGGCCAGGGTTCGGTCAGATGTTGTTGCGGTAGCAGCGGCCGTACTGGTCGGTGAGTTTGTGGCAGGTCTCAGGGGCCTGTGGGGCGGGCCAGGTCTGGATGAGGTGGTGTTCGGCCGGAGGGCCGAAGATGTCGCCGAGGGCCCTGGCGGCGTCGCGGCCGCGGGTGTGGACGCGGATCCGGTAGGGGCCGGGTCCCTGATGGCTGACCGGTGGGAGCCCGGCGACGCGGTCGTCGGGGATCGGGCCGTGGATACGGGTGTCCGTGTCGAGGCGCATGCTGACCTCGACGACGTCGTCCCACTCGTCGAGGGTGAGGGGCGGTGCCTGGCCGTGCGGCTCGTACCGGAGCTGGACCGGGCCGAACTCGGTGCCGGTCATGATGATCGCGAAGCTGTCGCCCCGCGTGGAGACGACCCCGTTGAACCCCTCGTACATCCCGGGGTCGAGCTCGCTTCCGGCGGTACCGATCCAGTACTGGCTGTGGTCGACGCGGATTTCGGCGTCGTGTGCGGTCATCACACCTCCACGAAGTATCCGTCGCCGGGAAGGACGCGCCAGCGGCCATGAGTGAGGACGTGGCTGTGTGGGAAAGCGAACGTCCCGATGGCGATGCCGCGGCGCGCTTCGGAATGGTTTTCAGCAAGCACCGGGAGGCCGCGACCTATGGCGTCGAGGTCGTGCCGTCCTCGGGACTCATCTGCTTCGATCCCCAGGATGGACGAGATCAGGACTTCTTCGAGAGCACCACGATCTCGCTCTGCCAGGGCCTCTCGATCGCCACCGGTTCTGCGAATCCGCTGAGCGTGTAGGTGGCCGCCGGCTGGTGGTTGGAGGGGTCGAACTCGACCTTGATCGGGTACGGCGTGCCCTCTGCCGCAACCGAGACGACGGCGATCCCGGAAAGGCCGGCCGATCGCAGGATGATCACCGGCGTCTGTCCGATCCTGCCGGTGCCGATGCGCGTCACTTTGAGGGTCTTCGTCTCCGGAGTGTCGCTCCAGATCAAGTCGGCCGCTGGCTTGGCAGTGCACCGCACCCGGTAGTCCTTCATGTCCGCCTCGTCCCCGGTATTCGGGGACCACTTCAGCATGAGGGCCAACAGCTCTTCCATGTCTTCCGGTGCGGTGTGGTCCTCGTCGCCGCGTCGTACTCCACCCACGCACGATCCGGGTGCCACCAGCCCTCGTCACCGATCATGCGGAAGAGGAGCGATCCGTGCTCGACCGCCATCTCACCGACGCAGTTGCCCTGCTGGTCGAAGGAGACGCGGTTCATAGGATTCTTGGCCTGACTCGGTTGCTCGTGCAACAGCGATACTGATGGCGCACTGGTCAAGGCCGCACGGGCCTTCTTCGCGAGTTCGAGCGCTTCGGTGTCGTCGCTGGGGGAAGCCGACGGAGAGACCCCGGCCGGCGCCGATGCGATGGTGGTGGCCACGCTCCCCCCGGACCTCGCTGCCGAGGTCTTCGTACCGCCGCCGCATGCCGCCAAACCCGTGGTCATCACCACGGCCACCCCGACCGAAACAATCGCCGAACGTCGCATTCGCCCACCCCTGTTCGTCCCCGGAGTGATCACTGTCTCACGGGTTGACGGACAGATGCAGGGCCGCGAGGTCCCCCATCGAGAAGGACCGGCTCCTCCGCTGGGCGAAGAACAACAATGTCCCCCTGTGCTTCACCCCGACCCGCGCCTCCCGGGCCAACCCGATCGAGGCGCACTTCGGACCGCTGCGACAGTTCACCCTCGCCAACTCCAACCACCCCAACCACACCGGCCAGCCCCGCGCACTGCACGCCTACCTGCGTTGGCGCAACGCCAACGCCCGCCACCCCGACGTCCTGGCCGACCAACGCAAGGAGCGTGCCCGCATCCACAGCGAGAAGGGCATCCGTTGGGGAGGCCGGACGGTCCCGATCACGGCCTGACTCGGAAGCTCGTGTCAGCTCGCCAATGATGCGTGCAACGCACCGAACATGTCGCGGAGTTCGATTGCGTCGATGGGATCGATCTCCATCTGCAGGTGACACACATCATCGTCACCATTGGGAGTCAGGTGCACGAAGAAGGCAAACCTGTTCCCAACGGGTTCGGCACCCAACACCAGTGGATTGTTGCGACCGGGAGTCACGGCCTCCGAGAACCGAGAGCTCGACGGGGCACGCAGGTGAGTGAGCATCCGTGCGGCGAAGTCCGCGGCCTCCTCCCTGGTGAGGTAAACGGGGTAGTCAGCTGACAGCGAGGAGCACCAATCAGCGGTGACCCGCCAACTGTCCTCACCGACCTGAAGCAGCTCCAGCCATGCCTCACCGTCGCCGAGGCGAAGCTGCGGCATTCCCATCGCCATACCCTCCGACCTTCGCACCTTGGGACGCGATCTTACCGAGACAGCTCTCTTGCAAGCCGCCGTGCCCGCGACCCGGTGAACCCATGCGGTCACAGCACCAGCCGGCCGGTCGGCGCCGGTCCTGGGGTGCGAACTCGGATGCCCGATCGTGTGATTGGCCTTTCGCGCCCGTCGGACTCCGGTCCGTCGAGGCGATCACCGCAGGCTCTCGGGACCGTCTCCGGCGACCGGCGCGAATCCCGACCGCTGCCTGGATTTCCGTGGACTGCCGGGCCCACGCCTGTCAGCATGGGGATCGTCGTCGGAATCGGCGGGGGGCTTCGATGGCAATCGGCAGACCGGCGTTCTGGCGCATTCTCACCCTGACGGGCACGCTGACCGGCGCGGTGAGCGGCGCGCTGCTCTGCTGGTCCTGGGGATCGACCGTGGCCGCCCTGCCGCTCACTCCTCTCCTTCTCGTCGGTGGTGCGGGCCTGCTGGTGGCGTTCGCCGCTTCGCTGCCGCTCACCGACAACGGTGTGCCGGTGCTCAGGCACGCAGCCGCGATCATCCTGATGCTCCTGCTCTGGACCTCGGCCTTGGCTGCGGACGACGTCGCGGACGCCGTCGCGAGTTGGGCCCGCACCTCACAGGCGGTGACCACCACCCTCAACGGCTGCCGAGTTGACGGCACCTCCACGTCGGACAGCGGCTCGGTCCGAGTCGAGACCTCATGCGTGTATCACTGGATGTTCGACGGCCGTGAACGATCCGAGCGACGCGGTTCCAGGTCCGCCGGCCAGGACGGTGGCCACCAGCAGATGTGGATGGACCCGCAGACCGGCGAGATCAGCGACCACTCCGGGCTCCCCCTCGTCTTCGCCGCTGCCCTTTTCGCGCTCCTCACCGCCGCCATCGCCGTCACCGCCGGCTGGCGCTGGCTCCGGAGGGAGTTCAAGAAGCTGCGCACGGAACCGGATCGCACCGACTGAGAGCCCTGGCACCAACCACGCGGACCGCTGGATCGGGTAACCAACGTGGGGTGACGGCACAGAAGAAGGACCTCCTGGTGGCTCGAAAGGTGCCAACGCAACCGCGTACCAGAAGGTCCTGTGATGCTCCGCGCACGAGCAGCCCGACCGGCGGCCGGTGTACTCCAGCGACGTGCCCGACGCGGAGAGGGAGATCACCCTCGCCGCGCTCCGGACGCAGCCGTGGCTGGAGGATCGTGGCGGCCGTCCGGCCAGGTACTGCGAGCGCTGCTCATCGACGCGGTCCGCTACGTCGACGACAGCGGCTGCAAGTGGCGCCGGCCCCCGGCCGACCTCCCAGCCCGGTCCGCCGTCTACGCCCACTTCCAGCGCACCGCCGAGAACGGCGCCGTGGCCGAGTACCACGACCGGCTCAGGAATCGTCCTGGCCTGCGGATTCCGCGTCGGTGACGCGCCATTCGCCGCTCTCATGGGTCAGGTGGACGATCATCGGTGCGTTGGTCTTGCCGTGGAAGGTCGCCTTGTTGACGGCCGTCACGCGTGCCGTATTGGTGCTGGGCAGGTCCGACGACGTGACCCTCCACGCCTTGGCAAAGGCGATCTCGTCGTCCGTCGCGGGGTGGGCCTGCGCGGCCACCAGCGCGTCCTTCCTGCGTTCCTCGCTTCGGCAGTCGCCGATGCCGCTCTCGCCGCGCGCAGTCAGCGCGCACATGGTCTCGACGTCGTTACTGAAGGCGGCCCGGAGCCAGTCGGCGGCAGTCTGCTCGGCCTGCTGCTTCAGCGTATCCTCAGGGCCGTCCTGGGTGACCAGCAGCGTCGTCCCGGTAGCGACCACCGCCACCGCCACAGCCACTGCGGCCCACAGGGCCCCGCCCCTCTTCGTGACCCGGGTGTTGTGCTGGTCCCGGCCGACCGCCACTCCCCGTCCGCTGGCGGTGACGGGCGAACCGACCGGGACGAAGCTTCCTTGACCGGATGCCACCACGTGTAGGTTCTGGTCCACCTCCCGGACCGCCTCGCCCAGCACCCCGGCGAAGCCCGGATCCCGGGCGAGAACCTCCCGCAGAGCGGCCGCGAGGTCGGAGCGCCGCTGCTCGTCCGCAGGAGCGGCCTGCAACGCCGGCACCGCATGGGACGCGGTCGGTTCGATGCCGAGCCGCCCCATGACCAGCTGCGCGACCGCGCTCCCCACCACAGAACCGGCCTGTGTCGCGGCGCCCGTGGCCGAAGCCACCAGAAAGTCCCCCGTGACGGCCGCAGACCTCTCCGCCAAATGGACAAGATCCACTGAATCCCCCTCAGCTTGTTGTCAACGCGAAGTATCCGGTTCACCAACTCCCTGCACAAGAACGCAGTTGGGCCTCCTCGACGCCTGGAAAGGCCGCACAGCCGGCGCCGTTCCTCACCCACGACCCCGCAGGCCGGCGGTGCTGGCGTGCCGGCCTGCCGACGCACCATTCCCGATCCCGCGACCCCCGGAGGCATGAGAGTTCCGCGAACGCATTCCGCCGGACTTCGGCCCTCATCGCCATGGCCACCACTGCTTTCGCGTCGATTCCCGTGCCTCGTGGCCGAGTCAAGGATCACGCGAACGGTCCTCCTGCATGCGTCAAACCCCCGTACGGGCGACAGATTCCTCGGGCGGTGACTCTGTTGACAATTGATCTCCAGCGAACACACTGAAGCCGTGATCCACACTGAACCCACGATTCGCTTCCGCTTCGGGCTGACCCCGCTGGACAAGGTGCGGCCGTGGGGTGCCGAGCGCCCCGTACTGCACTGGTTCGGCTTGACCGACGGCTGGTACTGCATCGACCTCGACGGCCATGAGGTGCTGCGTTACTCCGAGCACACGGTTCGGGAACTCCGGAGCGACAGTGACGGCGGACAGCCGTGCCCCTATGTGGACTACTACGTGGTCCGCCTGTGGGAGGACGTGATCGAACTCGTGTCAAAGGCGATGGAGCCGGTGCCACCGGACCTGTTGGACATCGCGGCCGACAATTCGCCGGACTGGGACTGGGATTGGGAGGACACACCGGAGGAAGCCGACGCCGCATTGGCCTGGCACAGCGCCGGTTTCCTGAACACCAGCTATCTGCGGGTCGCGCCGTACGTCCGGTGCTGGCGCAGCATCAGCGGTCAGGAAGACACCGTCACTCTGACGTGGGAGCACGAGGTGGACCCGGAGGGCGTGATCGAGTTCGTCGGGCCGCAGAGAGGTCGGGTGACCATGCCGACGCAGGAGTTCCTCGCGGCGGTGACCGAACTCGACCGGGCGCTGTTGGCCGCGATGGAGCAGCGCATCAGCGAGTTGGAGGAGGCAACTCCGGTACCCGGCGTTGAACTGGACACGGAGCAGTTGCGCCGCGAGCACCGGGACCGGTCAACCTGGCTGCAGCGGGCGCGGAATCACGAGCCAGGCACTGACTGGGCGGCCGTACGTGCCGGCCTGGGTTCGCTCCTCGCCCAGGGGTAGCAGCACAGGACTGAGAGGGAACCCCGGCGCCTGATCGAGGCCGATGGTTGAACGGCAAGCTATCCGGCGGGGAGGCCGCGGAGGAGGAAGGGGAGGTGGGCGCCGCGGGCGAGGGCGGTGAGGGCCTGGGTGACGCGGCGGTGCTGTCCGGTGGTCATGACGTCGGCGAGGCGGGTGTCGGGGATCCAGTGCAGGCCGAGGACGTGGTGGGGCGGTCGGTGGCGGGTGAGGGTGGTGTCCTGGGCGC
>NZ_JBHJUK010000220.1:0-10914 GCF_042266225.1 Kitasatospora sp. NPDC056181 | reverse complement strand
CTCCCGGGGCCGCGCTACTGGCCGGCCCCGGGAGCCCGCGGCTTCAGCCGGCGAACTCGTGCACGCCCCACCAGCCGGTGGAGTCGTGGTAGAGGCCGACACCGATCTCCTGGTACTTGGGGTTGATCTGTGCGGCGTGGTGCCCGGGCGACTCGGTCCACATCTTCTGGAACTGCTCGGCGGCCTGTTGCCCGGTCAGGGAGGCGTCGCTCCACATCACGATGCACTCCCCGGTCAGCGTCCGGCTGCCGGTGAGGCTGGGACCGGCACCCGAGGCGTTCGCCGAGTGGGCGAAACCGGTCTCGCGCATGTGCTGGGCCCACTTCACCGCGAAGTCCGTCAGGTCGGCCTTGACGACCAGGGCCGGGACGCCGTTGCGGGCGCGTTCCTCGTTGATCAGCCGCAGCGACAGCGCCTCGGCGCTGCCGGCCGGGTAGTCCGACGCCGAGGTGTCGGGGTTCGGTACGGTCCTGGGCGGCGCCGTGGTGTCGGGTCGTGCTGTGCCGGGGGTCGGCGCCTTGGTGACGGGGCTCGGTGCGGCGCCGGTCGGCGGCCTGCTCGGAGACTTGGCTGCGGCGGGGCTCGAAGGAGCCTTGGTGGCCGGCACGGTCGGTGCACCGGTGGTGGCCGTGCTCGCAGCCGGGGACGGGGTGGCCGAGGCCGTGGTGTCGGCCTGCGGGGATGCCGAAGGCGACGCGGCCGCCGCCGAGGAGACGACTGCGGACGGCGAGTTACCGGTACCCGCGGCCGTTGCTGCTGCCGTTGCCGGTGCCGTTGCTGCCACGACACCGGCCCTGCCTGCGGCCGCCTCGTCGGCCTCCGGACCGCATGCGCTCAGCGCGGCTGCGATCACCCCGACGGTCACGACAACCGCCACTCCCTGCTTGCGACGTATGGATTGCATGAGCGGAGATGGACTTCCCTGGTTTCGTCCGGCGGCTGGGAGCGGCACCGCGATTGTTCACACCGCACCTGCTGTCCCGCCGGTCGGCGCCTCGTGCGCCGACACCAGAGGAGACCGGTGGCCTCGGTGGCGATAACACTTACTGATCGGTCGGCAAGGTGTCCTCCGCCGTTCGGCCGGTCGGGGCCTGCCAGGGCTGGAACCACGGGTCGGGCCACTGTTCGGCGGCGGCCAGCAGCGGGAACAGGGTGGCGCCGTCGATGGTTTCGCGGATGATGTCGGCGTGACCGCCGTGTCGGGAGGTCTCCTCGATGAGGTGCAGCAGCACCCAGCGAACGGACCAGTTCTTCACGTCGGCGGGGAACCACGGCAGTCCCCGGGGGACGGGCACGGCCTGGCCGAGATCGGCGATTCCGGCGATCACCGCATCCGTCTCCCGGGCCGCGGCCTCGTACTGGTCCAGCACGTCTGCGAGCGTCTCCTCCGCAGTGAGTACGAATTCGGCGGAGTCGCTCTCGTCCGCCGTTCGCTGGTGGCCGCGCTGCCGCTGGAGGATCAGGTCGGTCCAGCCGGCCTCGCACCGTGCGGCGTGTTTGATGAGACCGCCGATGCTCAGTTCGCCGGCGGTGGGCGTCATCCTTGCCTGATCGTCCGTCAGTCCATGGGCGGTGGCGCGCAGAGTCTGGCGCTGCTGGGTGAGGTAGGCGAGCAGGCCTTCGCGCTCGTCGGCGATCGGCGGTACGTGTGCGGGCATGGGGTTGACCCTCTCTCCCGGTGAAAGGGGTGGTCAACCCTCCGGTGCAAGAAATTTCAGGTTCTTGCGCAAGGTCAGGCGTGTGCCGCCCCGGCGCGCATCGTGCCTGCATCGCTGCGCCGGTGTCGTGCACGTGGCCGGGACCGGCTTCCGGCTCGGTCGCATCGCTCGCCGGCGCCGTGGCCAGCAGGGACGTCGCCGGAGGTCGGGGAGTGGGTTGATCGGCCCGGTGTACGTCGGCCGGGAGGTGGCAGTAGAGTCCGCTGAAAACTTGCTGCAAGACTTTGCATAGCGAGAGGGTCCAGCCATGCCGAGAGTCGTCCCGCCCGTCGCCGATGAGCGCACAGCGCTGACCGCCTACCTGGCCCACCAGCGGCGCGCGCTGCGGGTCACCGCTTACGGTCTGACCGAGGAGCAGGCCCGCATGGCCGCCTCGGCCGGCGAGTTGAGCATCGGCGGTCTCATCAAGCACGCCGCACGGTGCGAGGGCTTCTGGACCGACCTCGTCCTCCAGCAGCAGCGCGGGACGCAGCGTAAGGCGGACGAGTCGAACGAGCCGGACGAGCCGGACGAGTCGGGCGCGGACGAGTTCCGGCTCGCCCCGGACGAGACCCTGGCCGCGGTGCTGGCCGCGTATGCAGAGGCGGCCGAGCGGACCGACGCGGTGATCGCCGGCATCCCGGACCTCGGGCAGGCCGTTCCGGTGCCGCAGGGGGCTCCATGGGTTCCCGCCGAGGTCAAGGAATGGTCGATCCGCTGGGTCCTGCTGCACCTGATCGAGGAGACGGCACGGCACGGCGGTCACGCCGACGTCATCCGCGAGAGCATCGACGGCGCAACCTTCGACCCGCTGCTCGCCGCAGCCGAGGCGTGGCCCGATCCGTGGGTCCAGCCGTGGGAACCCGTGGCCCCGAGCGTCGGTTGACGGCAGGTGCCGATCGATCGATCACGCATCCGCGTCGGGCTGCGCCCCGAAGGGCGGGCTGGGCGAACGGGCCGGCTCCGGCGGCGGCGTCATGCCGGGTGGATGAGGCGGCTCTCGTAGGCGAAGATCACGGCCTGTATCCGGTCGCGGAGTTCGAGCTTGTTCAGGATCCGCCCCAGATGGGACTTCACGGTCGCCTCCGCGAGGTACAGGGTGGCCGCGATCTCGGTGTTGGACAGGCCGCGGCCCACCTCGATGAGCACCTCGCGTTCACGGGCGCTGAGCCGGCTCAGCCGCTCGTCGAGCTCGGAGCTGCTGCCGTCGGGGAGCGGGCGGAGGTGCTCCAGCAGGCGTCGGGTGATCCGCGGGGAGACCACCGCGTCGCCCGCGGCGACGCTGCGGATCGCGGTGAGGAACTCCTCGGGCCTGGTGTTCTTCAGCAGGAAGCCCGAGGCTCCGGCGTTGAGTCCGGCGAAGGCGTACTCATCCAGGTCGAAGGTGGTGAGGATCAGCACTCTGCTCTGCGGGGAGGTCCTGATGAGCTGTCGGGTCGCCTCGATCCCGTCGGTCCCGGGCATCCGGACGTCCATGAGGACGACATCGGGGCGCAGCTCCCGGGCGAGGCGTACGGCCTGGATGCCGTCCGCGGCTTCGCCGACCGGGGCCATGTCGGGCTGGGCCTCCAGGACCGTGCTGAAGGCCATCCGGAGCAGCGCTTCGTCGTCGGCGATCAGGATGCGGATCGTCATGCGGACGCCGCTCCGCTGCTGCCGAGGAGGAGGCGGGTACGGACTCCCCAGCCGCCGCCCGGAAGCGGTCCGGCCTGCAACGTCCCCCCGTAGGCGGCCGAGCGCTCGCGCATGCCGGGGATGCCGTGGCCGGACGGTGTGGCGGCGGGAGGCGGCGGGCAGGGGCCGTTGTCGGTGACGTCCACGGTGACGGTCCCGGTCGAGCACCGTATCCGGACCTTCGCGTGCGTGCCGGTGGGTGTGTGCTTGAGGGCGTTGGTCAAGGCTTCCTGTACCAGGCGGTAGACGGTGAGTTGTGCGGTGGCGGGTATGTGGGTGTGGCCGCCGTGGACGTCGAGGCGGGTCGGCAGTCCGGCGGCGCTCATCTGGTCGGCGAGGGCCTCCAGTTGTGCGATGCCGGGCAACGGGTGGCGCTCCGCGTCGGGTTCGTCGGTCCGCAGGATGCCCAACGAGCGCCGCATGTCGGTCAGGGCCTGCCGGCCCGTCTCGGACACCTGGAGCATCGCGGCGGTGGTCCGGTCGGGCGACCGGTGCTGCGCGTAGACGGCGGCGTCGGTGAGCGCGACCATCACGGACAGGTTGTGGGTGACGATGTCGTGCATCTCCCGGGTGATGCGTGTCCTTTCCTCGGCGACGGCCAGCCGCGCCTGTTGTTCCTGTTCGTGTTCCAGGCGTGCGGCCCGTTCCTCCAGGGCCGCGAGGTAGGCGCGGGTGGTCCGCACGTTCACACCGAGGACGGCGGCGGCAACGGCCATCGCGGTGACCGCGATGAAGGGGGTCAGGAACGCGCCTCCCGTCGTCCAGCGCAGGCAGGCCAGAAGGACTCCTGCCTCCACGACGGCACCGGCGACGAGCGTGCCGCGCCGGCCCGAGTTCGCGGCCGCGGTGTAGAGGGCCACCAACAAGGCGATGTCCGCCGGCAGTGGGACGTCCATCAGCCACTGGACGAAGGCCGCGGCTGTCACGGCGCCGAACACCGTGAGCGGGGCCCGGCGCCGCCACACCAGGGGCAGCGCGAGGGCGGCGGTGAGGGACCCGGCCACCGGCAGCTCCTGCGGCGCGTGCGTGGTCACGACGTTGAGGAGGAGAAGCGCCGGCAGCAGCGAGTCCCACACCACGGGTGGCAGCCGGGAACCCCGGCGTCCGGCGGCGGTCAGCAGTCGCGCCGCTCGTGCGGAGGCCAGGTCGGCGTACCTCGTCAGCCGTGAGGCCGTCCCCGCCCACCACACCGGGTTCCGGTCCTGGTCCCGGTAGCGCATCGGCACCCGCACCCGCTCCAGCTCCCGCACCCGGTCCCGCACCCGCACCCGGTCCCGCACCCGGTGGCGCAGCCGGTGGGCCTTGCCGGGTTCCGCGGCCGCCTCGGTCATCACACGTCCCTGTCGATCCAGCATCATGGTGGCCGCGGCCGGGGCTGCCGCCGCGTACGGCCTGGTCCGGGTCGAGTACGGGGAACGCACGCTTCGCGCCGCCCGGCACGTACCGCAGCCCCTGTCACGTTAGGCCGCGGGCGCAGCGGAGCACATTAGCCCACCGTCTGATGACACCGTGCCGAGGTACGACCGCAGGAGGAGTCCCGATACCTCCCGGGGTCGCACGGCGGCCGCTGGTCCGGCGTGCTCGATTGCTGCTCCGGTTGCACGGGGACCTGCCACGGATTGCGATCCCGGCTGCACACGACGGCGACCCGGGATCGATGTGGCGGCGCACACCCGGCGCCGAGTATGGCCGGGTGACCGAGATCATCACGGGACTGAACATGTCCCCCCTGGAAATCCTTGTCCTGCTGGGTGCCGTCGCACTGGTGGTGGCGCGCTGGCTTCCCCCCGCCGCCCGCCCACGCGTCACGATCGCGGCGGGGGCGGTCCTCGTGCTCTCCGCGATCGTGCTGGGTGTGGCGGGGATGCGCTGGCAGATGCTGCCGGTACTGGCGGGCGCCGCCCTCGCGTTGCCGTTCGCCTTCGCTCCCCTGCTGCGACGCCGTTCCGGCCGGCCGGCGTGGCGGGCCCGCTGGTGGCTGGCGTTGCCGGGATCGGTGGCCTGCGCCGGCCTGATCGCGACGGGCCCGGTGGCCGCCTGGGCTTTCCCCGTGCCCGAGTTCCCCGAACCGTCGGGCGACTTCGCGGTCGGCACCCGCGTGGTCCAGTGGACCGACCCACGCCGCCCCGAGACCTTCACCGCGGATCCGAACGACCGGCGCACGGTCGTGGTCCAGCTCTGGTACCCCGCACAGAAGAGCCCCGCAGGCACCCAGCGGGCCCAGTACCTCGGACGCACGGAGCACGAGGCGCGCACCGTCTCCGACGCCCTCGCCCGCGAAGTCGGCCTGCCGGGCTTCCTGGTCGACGGTGTTCCGCGTGCCCGCACCCGTTCGGTCTTCGACGCCCCGGTGGACAGCAAGGGGGGACGGTTCCCCGTCGTACTGTTCTCTCCCGGGTCGGGCGGAGTGCGCACCCAGAACACCGCGTGGGCGGAGGAACTGGCCAGCCACGGCTATGTGGTCGCCGCCCTCGACCACCCGTACGACTCCGCCGCCGTCGTCCTCGCCGACGGCCGGACGATCAACACGGAGACCGCCTCCACCGGCGACCCGGAGAAGGACGAGGAGCTGGCGGCCGGCTGGACAGCGGTTCGCGCCGCCGACCTCGGCTTCGTCCTCACCCAGCTGGACGATCTGGACCGAGGCGGGACCGCCGACCCGCTGAGCGGGCACCTGGACACCAGCCGGGCCGCGGTGACCGGCCACTCCATGGGTGGTGCCGCCGCCCTGCAGGCAGCCAGGCAGGATCACCGGTTCGACGCCGTCATCGACCTGGACGGCTACCCCCACGGCCCCGCCTCGCCCTCCCTCGACCGGCCGACGCTCGCGCTCACCCAGGCCGTCACCGCGGCAACCGACCCGCGCTACATGCCCCACCTCACCGAGGCGCTCAAGGCCGGCACCACGACGAGCTACCGGCTCACCATCCCCGGTGCCGCACATCTCACGTTCATGGACGGCCCCCTGTATCTGCCGCCCGTGCCCTCGATAGTCGGCTCCCTGGGCCGCACCGAGAGCCCGCGCGTCGTCGCCGCAGCCACCCTCGCCTTCCTGGACGCCGTGCTGCGGGGCGAACCCGGCGACCTGGCCGGCATCCTGCCGGCCTACGGCAACCTCACCGTCTACCAGCCGGACAACGGCCGCTGACCGGCTGCTTCCGGGGCACGTACGACAGCCGGACGAGGACGACGAGACCATCGGCCGGACGGCCGGAGCAGGGTTCTTGGCGGGGCCTTGACGAGCTGCCGGTTCTCCCGGCCTCAGCCGAGGCCGGGGACGAACTGGACGAGCAGGTCGATGGTCTTGATGCCGAGGAAGGGGAGGACGAGCCCGCCGAGGCCGTAGACGCGCAGGTTGCGGCGGAGCAGGTCGGTGGCGGAGGCGGGGTGGTAGCGGACGCCGCGCAGGGCGAGCGGGATCAGGGCGACGATGATCAGGGCGTTGAAGATGATCGCGGAGGCGATGGCGGACCTCGGACTGTGCAGGCCCATGATGTTGAGGTGCGCGAGGCCCGGGTGGGAGCCGACGAACATCGCGGGGATGATCGCGAAGAACTTGGCGACGTCGTTGGTGATCGAGAAGGTGGTCAACGCGCCCCGGGTGATGAGGAGTTGCTTGCCAACGCGGATGATCTCGATCAGCTTGGTGGGGTTGGAGTCGAGGTCGACCATGTTCCCGGCCTCCTTGGCGGCCGGGGTGCCGGTGTTCATGGCGACGCCGACGTCGGCCTGGGCGAGGGCGGGGGCGTCGTTGGTGCCGTCGCCGGTCATCGCGACCATGTTGCCGGCCGCCTGCTCCCGCTTCAGGTAGGCGAGTTTGTCCTCGGGGGTGGCCTCGGCGAGGTAGTCGTCGACACCCGCCTCGGCGGCGATCGCGCGGGCGGTGAGCGGATTGTCGCCGGTGACCATCACGGTGCGGATACCCATCCGGCGGAGCTCGGCGAAGCGTTCGGCGATGCCCTCCTTGACCACGTCCTTGAGCTCGATCACGCCCAGCGCGCGGGCGCCGTGGCGGTCGTGGACGGCGACCAGCAGCGGGGTGCCGCCGGCGGCGGAGATGCGGTCGACGAGGGGTTCGGCCTCGGTGGGCAGGTGGCCGCCGGAGCGCACCACCCAGTGGGCGACGGCGTTCGCGGCGCCCTTGCGGACCAGACAGGTGGTGCCGTCGGGCCAGGCGAGGTCGACGCCGCTCATCCGGCTCTGTGCGGTGAACGGGACGGTGGTCTGCTCGCCCAGTTCGCCCTCGGCGCGCGGCGGTACCCAGTACTGGCGGTCGGTCAGCTCGATGACGGAGCGGCCCTCGGGGGTCTCGTCGGCGAGCGAGGCCAGCTGGGCGGCCTCGGCGAGCTGTTCGACGCCGGCGCCGGGGAGTGGGTGGAGGGCGGTGGCGCGGCGGTTGCCGTGGGTGATGGTGCCGGTCTTGTCGAGCAGCAGGACGTCGACGTCGCCGGCCGCCTCGACCGCGCGGCCGGAGAGCGCGACCACGTTGCGCTGGACCAGGCGGTCCATGCCGGCGATGCCGATCGCGGAGAGCAGCGCGCCGATGGTGGTCGGGATGAGGGCCACCATGAGGGCCACCAGGACGACGGTGGTCTGCGGGGAGCCCGCGTAGATCGCCATCGGCTGGAGCGAGACGACGGAGAGGACGAAGACGATGGTGAGCGAGGCGAGCAGGATGTTGAGCGCGATCTCGTTCGGCGTCTTCTGCCGGTTCGCGCCCTCGACCAGGGCGATCATCCGGTCGATGAAGCTCTGACCCGGCCGGGAGGTGATCCGGACGACGAGCCGGTCGGAGAGGACCCGGGTGCCGCCGGTGACGCTGGTGCGGTCGCCGCCGGACTCGCGGATGACGGGCGCGGACTCGCCGGTGATCGCCGACTCGTCCACGGCCGCGACGCCCTCGATCACCTCACCGTCGCGGGGGATCACCTCGCCGGCGGGGACGAGCACGATGTCGTGCAGGAGGAGGTGCTCGGCGGGGATGGACTCGTGGCGGTGGTCGGTGCCGCCGACCCGCCAGTGCAGCAGGCGGCGCGCGGTGGTGCCGGTCTGCGCCTGGCGGAGGGAGTCGGCCTGGGCCTTGCCACGGCTCTCGGCGACGGCCTCGGCGAGGTTGGCGAAGAGCACGGTGAGCCAGAGCCAGAAACTGATCACCCAGGCGAACACGCCCGGGTGGACGACGGCGGTGAGGGTGGTGAGGGCGGAGCCGGTCTCGACCACCAGCATGACGGGGTTCCTGGCCATGGTGCGCGGGTGGAGCTTGCGTACCGCGGCGGGGAGGGCCTCGCGGAGCTGGCGTGCGGTGATCAGCCGGCGGCGCCCGGGCCGGGGTGCGCCGGGGCGGTGGCCCGGGTGCGGGGGCTCCGGCTCGGCGCTGCCGGCCTTCGGGCGGCGGAACCAGTCGGCCCTCGGTGCGGGCTGTTCGGTGGTGGTGGCCGGTGAGGTGAGGGCCGAGCGGCGCATCGGTTCTGGGACCTTCCGGAGCCGCCCCGGGGGAGCGGGGCGGATGGGGACGGGAACGGGGGACGCCGCACAGCGAAGCACCGGATCTCCGCACGCCATTCGCGTCTTGACGCCCGCTTGGCACGACACCGGACGTCCTTGACACGACTCTGACGCGACGATCTCGACGCCACCGCCGACGCCGGCGGAGCAGCCCTGGCAACCGCGCTCGTCCTGACCGCCCTCGGTGTCCGGCCCAGGCTGCGGGTCTTCGTCTTCGCCTGACGCGGCCCGTGGTGTTGGGAACGCGTTCACGGCGCATCAGGAACTCGTCAACGTGTCTATCTGGCTGAAGAGTTGACCGTTAGCGTGCCGGTGATCACCAAGCACGGGGTACATGGGGGAGCAGTGGCGGACAATTTCCGGGTCGACGCGAGTGAGCTCGGCCAGGTGTCGAAGGAGCTGCGGGAGGCGACCGGCAGCATGGCCGGGGCGATGCACGCGCTCGACAAGGCCTCGCCGCAGGTGGCCGGCCACCTCGCGCTGGACGGGGCCTGCGGGCACTTCGGCGGCGAGTGGAAGTACGGGCTGAAGCAGCTGAACGAGACGCTGCACGCCATCGGCGAGGGCCTGGACGCCACGGCGAAGGCGTACCGGGAGGCCGGCCGGTCCCGCCCGGTGCGGACCCGTTCGGCACCACGCTGACCTGACGTCCGGCCTGGGCGCCGCTCAGCGGGGTGGCCGCACCGTCCCCGGTCCCGCACAGCCACCCCGTTGGCCGGCGGTGCGGACCCGGGCTCCGGCCTGCGCCGAAACCCACCGTCCATTCCTGACCAGCCGTCATTGATGCTCCAATCCAGCCGTTCCGAGGCCGAGGCCGGAGGCGTAGTGTGCCGAATGTGATCGAACTGAGCTTCCGGGCGGCGGATCGGAATCGTCCGACAAGGTTGTACGTGGTGCTGGCACTTGTCGTCCTGGTCGTCGAGGCCGCCGCCGCCTTCACCCGGCTCGGCGCGGTGGGCTTCGCCTGGCTGACGGGCGGGAGCATCGTCCTCCTCGCCCCGGTCGTCCTCCTGTCGTACCGGAGCTGGAGCAGGGTCGGGGCCGACGGAATAACCATCTGTTGGGGCCTTGGGCGCGGCCGCACCTACCCCTGGCACGAGATCCGGTGGATCGACGTGCGCGAGTCCAAGGGCCAGAGCTCGTCGTCGTACGCGGTTCGGATGTTCCTGGAGAGCGGGCGGCGTCGTTCGCTGCCCGGGCTCTACCGCAGCGACGCGCATCCGGCCCCCGACTTCGACGAGCAGTTCCAGCGGGTCGTCAACTGGTGGGAGCTGAGCACGGACCCGGCCGCACGGGTCCGGCCCTCGAAGCAGTTCCGGGACCGGCTGACTCCCGCCGTGCTCGGCCTCGCCCTCGTCTTCGTACCCGTTGCCGTCGTGGCGGCCGTCGTTCTCGTGGTCCTCGCGCCGCACTAGACGAGTGGCGCCGACGTACTCGGCCGCATCTGACAGCTCTTTCCGGCCTGAGCGCATGACGGACGATCTTGGCAGGCACCACGGGAGTCCGACCTTGAAGGAGTGACGCCCGTGGAACTGGTCTCCGACCCCGTGTACGGCGAAGTGGATCTCACGGCATCGGCAGAAGAACTGACCCGCTTGGCAAGCGCGGTGGCCGACGGCGAGGGGCTGCTCAACTCCACCTCCTCGCCGGGCAGCAACGCCCTGGCGGGGATCGAAGTCAGAGAGGCTCCTGGCCCCGGGGTGCGGATCCGCCTCGACGCCCCGCGACAGATCCTTGTGATCAGCGGTGATCCCGTTGCCAGGGCGATCCTCGCGGACAATCTGCACGGCATGGCCATCGCCGAGGACGGCGGTCACCTTCACATCGACTACTTCCCTGAGCACCCCTACCTCGCTGAAGGGTCGCTGCCGTTGGTGGTCAACAGTCCGCACGGGGGCATGCCCACCCGGTGAGCGGGTGGCGGGGGGCGGGGGGAAAAATTAACAGGGGGCCCACGGCCCCCGGCCCCCCCCCCCCCCCCCACCCCCCCCCCCCCCCCGGGGGGGCCGCCGTTAGGGCGGCCGCCCGCGCGTGAAGG
>NZ_JBHJUK010000219.1:0-10939 GCF_042266225.1 Kitasatospora sp. NPDC056181 | reverse complement strand
GCCCGGCCCTGGTGTGCCGGGCGGCAAGGCCGGCTCCGGCCGGGCAGTTCGCCACCTGCCGATGCGTCCGGGGTATCGCCGCAACGATCCCCGGGCGCCGCGGTAGGTGGCGAACCGCAGGCGACGGGGCGCCCTCGGCGGTCGGCCACCTGCGGTTCGGACGCGCCTCAGATGCTGGTGAGGCTGACGTTCTCGAAGCTGGGCTTCGGGGCACGTGTTTCCGGCTTCGGGACGGACGGCACGATCGAGACGGTGAGAGGGCCGTCCGGCAGCAGCCCCTGTTCCGTCAGCCGTTGCACCTGCTCGGTGACGTCGTAGCTCGCGTCGTGCCCGCCGGCACCGGCCATCCCGAAGAAGGAGATCCAGCCGACGAAGTAGGGGCCTTCCGGGTCGAGGTCGCCGCTGGGGCCGTTGAGGAAGACGTGGAACGGCGTCCCGGGCGGCAGGTCGGAGTGCACGTTGTGCACGGTGAGGATGAGGTTGGTCTGCGGCTCGTCGCTGGCGGCGAGTGAGCGCATGGCCCCCGCGACGCCGCTCGGCTCCAGGGTCACGGTGGTCGGCGCCTGGACGTCGAGCAACTGCCTGGGGTTGCCGACGACGGAGGCCGCCAGGACCCGTTGGCCCGCCTGCGGGGCCGGGGCCGGCGGTACCATCGCCCGGCGGGTGCCCGCCCCGTCGGTCAGCGACTCGTAACTGTAGTTCTGCGCATCCTTCAGGACCGTCTCGGTGGAGGGCCGCTTCTGCTGTCCGGTCTCGTCGAAGAAGATGAACTCGTGGTCCAGCCAGGATGTGTGGTCCGGGTTGAGGTTGTCCTTGGCCAGCCAGCCCGACCAGAGCCGGTCGATGTTGGCGTGGTGCAGCCAGAAGATCGGATCACGGGCAGAGCCTTCCACCCGGGTCATCCAGCCGCCCACACCACCGTGGACCTGGTTGTGCGGGACGTCCTCCAGGTCGCCGAAGGCGCGCTGGAAGTGGATCATGTCGGTGTAGGTGATCTCGCTGCCGAAAGTGGGCTGGATGGTCTGCCCCCGGCTCTTCGTGGCGGCGAAGATCGTCTCGCTCATCGCGGTGAAGGGATTGATGTCCGAGTAGGGGAGGACCTGCTTGGCGTCGTTCACGCCCAGGCCGCGATACTGGGTGTTCCAGAAGTCCTCCCTGGGCGGGTCCAGGTCGTCCCGGACGAAGAGCGGGTTGTCGACCGTGAGGTTGGTGCCGCCCGGGCGGTCCGGCATCTTCGGGCTGCGGAAGGCCGCCGGAAGCGCGCGCGAGGTGAAGGTCGTGGGCCGGGCCTTGGTGGGTGCGTCCAGGGCGTAGTTCCAGTAGGGCAGGGCCCAGGTCGTGGAGGGGTCGGGGGTGATGTTCTCCTCGGCTGCGATCTCCTTGATGGCCGCCCGGATGATCCGCTCGAAGTACCAGAGGTAGCCCCGGTGCCACGGCAGGAAGAACCAGCCGCCGTGCGGACACTGGTTGAAGGCCTCGTTCTGCTCCGTGACGGTGGGCGGGACGCCGTGGATGCATCCCTGGAACACCCAGCTGGTCGGGTCGGTGAGGGGCCGCTGCTGCAGCCGTCCCACGGCCCGGGCGTACCAGTACAGCACCGGATCCCAGTCGTCCATCTTGCTCGCGTCTCGTCGCACGAACGTACCGTTCGACATGTCACTCCTAGGTTTGGGCGGGACGCCCTGGTCGGGCGCCCCGGATTCGTACCGGCGGCGACGACCGCCCCAAAGGTGTTTCGTCGGCAAACGTTCGGGAGGGTGAACCGCGCGCGCTATCCGGACGTGCAGCGCTGGCGCGGCGGGCTGGGCGCAGGACCCTGGAGCGAGGTGCTCGATCTGCCTCACCTAGTCCAGGAGGGACGAAATGAACGTCAACGAGTTGACCGGGACGTACACCTACCGGAGCTTTCTCGAGCTGCCGGATCCCGTCGACGACTTCAACAAGCTCCGGTTCGCACAGGCGGAGCTGAGGCTGGTGGCCGCACCGGACGGCGCCGTCAGCGGTGAGCTGATCCTCTCGGATCCGGGCGAGCAACCGTTGATCGTCATGGATATGACCGGTCGGGCATCGGCCTCGTCCCGCGTCTCGTTCACCCTGAGCGGCCGGGGCCGGCCGCCCATCGCGGACTTCCACTACGAGTACGACGGCAGCATCCTGCGCCACTGGGAGACCGGAGTCGACCAGCGGATGGTCCTCGCCGGGACGGTGCTGCGGGCTGAGCCCCACGGAGGTGCGCCCGCCGGGCAGACCGCGAGCTTCCTCGCGGTGCGGCGCGACGACGCGTAACCCTCTCGACCCACGGTCCGGCCGCCGCGTCGGCAGGAGCGTCGGCCGGGCCGCGACGGTCACGGCGGCCCACAGGGCGCCCGGCCCTGTGGGCCGCGCGCGCCGGCCGGTCGGTGCGACAGACCGGGCGGTGTCGATCGCGGGCTCATGCACGGGAACCCCCGTTCCGGTGGCCGTACTCCCGTTCTCCAAGGTAGGCCGGGGCGCCGTGGGGCGCGCGGGGAGCCGGGCCGGGCGCGTCGGCGGTCACCCTCCGTTCCCACGGCCGCGGCAACAGGGAGTGACCAGAACTGCGGGGTACTACAACTGACGAACAGTCGGCGCCGCTGCGCCCCGGTCGGACCGGCACCAGCGCGGCGCTGCGGCCGGGGGGCCCGGCGTTCCCGGCACAGCGTCGGCCGATCCGCCGTCAGCTCATGGCGAGCAGCATGTAGAACATGCCCATCGCCATCACCGTCCGCCGCGCGGCGACCAGCCCGGACGAGGTCAGGACGGCCGGGCCGCCGGCGCGGGTGAGCCGGGCGCCGGCGGCCGGGCGTGGCAGGAACGAGCCGGCGCCCCAGAGGACGTAGCCCAGGAAGTACGCGGCCAGGGCGAGCAGCGCCCACTCCGGTACGGCGGAACCGATGCTCTCGTGGGTGGCACCGCCACCGGCGTGCTGGTGCGCCGGTGCCATGCACAGCACCAGCGCGGCCATCGCACCCGCACTGAGGACGTGGTGGGGGTAGTGGCTCCAGGCGCCCGCGAATGCCGAGCGGGGGTGGCGGCCCAATCGCCCCGCCAGGAGGAGTGTCGGCCAGGCCACCGAAGCGGTGAGCAGGGCCGCCCACAGGACGGGTGACAGGGGGTCGAACGCCGGCGCCATCATCCCGACCATGGCGAGTGCCATGACGATCTCGGTCGGTTCCAGCCGACGGTCCGGGCAGCCACGTCCCACGACGACCAGGACGCAGTGGACCGTGCAGCAGCCGGTCAGGGCGATCAGCAGGGCGGTGGCGATCACGGGTTCATGCACGGGAACCCCCGTTCCACGGTCGCGCCCCGACCCCGGTGGAGTCGGGCGACGATCCGGCCGTTGTGGGAGGCCCTTCGCCTGGTGAGCGCCCCGTGGGCTCCCCTTCCACGGTAGGCCGGGCTGTCGTACGACGCTCGGGGAGGCCGGCCGGTGCTGACGCCCGCCTCCGCGTGCACCACGAAGGCGGGCACGCGGCGCCCCGGCGACCGGTCAGCCCGAGGAGTCCCGGCCCCGTCCGCGCCGCCACCACCGGACACCGGCGGCAGCGGCGAGCACGTCGAGGCCGATGCCGACGCCGATGGGGACGGTCGGTGACGGGCCGCCGTCCTCACCGGCGGAGGCGGGCGACACGCTCGGTGACGCGGACGGCGACGCGGACGGGGCGGCACGCGGGGTGGCGGTGCCTGCGGCCACGGTGCTCGTGCACCAGCCGGGTCCGCGCCGCCCCCACGACGGACCGGCGTGCCCGGAATCGGGTGGTGGGGGCTCCGGGGTGGCGGTTCCGCGGACCGGGGTTCGGGGGCCTGCTCGACTGCCCGTGTCGGGAAGGGGGCCGGGGTCACGTCCTCCCGTGCTCCCGGAGGGTGCGGCGGGCGGCGCCCAGGACGAGCAGGGCCCAGAGGACGCCGACCCCGCCCACGACGTAGACCCCGCCGCCGAAGGGGGTCTCCCCGTCGGTCGCGGCCGGCGGGGCCCAGCCCTCCGGGTCGACGAGGACCGTGATGGTGGTGCCGACGGACGCCGCCGACGAGCAGCCCGAGCCGTCGTACGAGCCGTGCGGCAGCGGCAGGCCGTCGGCTCGGCGGATGCCGCACGTCCAGCTCACCCGGCCGCTCCTGTCCTTCTGGCGGTGGGCCGAGGTGATCACCACGTCGGCCGCCGTCCCGCGGTGGTCGATCAGCTCCGCACGGAGGCTGTTCACCGGTGTGACGATCAGGAGGATGCCCAGCAGGACGCCGGGCCAGAGCACCCAGCCGCTGGCTCGTACCACCACCAGCCCGCCGAGCGCCCCGATGAGTACCAGGACGGCGAGGATCATGCCGGCGGCGTTGTAATCGGGGTTGGTGGCGATCGCCAGCAGCCCGACCATCAGCACCGGGGCGAATATCCCGGTCAGGAGCGCCGTCCGGCGGACGGTACGGGGCGACGGTCGCCGGTCGTTCCCGGCGCGCCTCCGGCCGGCGCCCTTCCGGCCGGCGGGCCGAGGTGGCCGCACCACGCCCTCGGCGAGTGGTCTCTTCTGCTTCTTCGTCCGGCTCCGCGCCATGCCGCCCCCCGTTCGGTCGCTGACCAGTCGCACGTCTGACTGCCCGTGCGCCTGACTGCCCATGCCTCTGACTGCTCGTGCGTCTGACTGCCCATGCGTCTGAGTTCCCGTGCCGCCACAGTGTGACGCAGGCTCCGGGGGTCGGGAAGTGGACCACCGCTGCACAAGCGTGACCACAGGATCGGCGCGAACCCGGTTCCCGCCCCTGTTGGGCGGGTACACCCGCAGCGACCGCCGCCCGGTGGTGCGCCGGCCCCATCGGCCTCGCCGCCCGCGGCCCGACAGCCTCAGCGCGTCAAGGGGGCCGTTCCATGTCCGATCACCCCTCAGTCGATCACCCCTCAGCCGGCCATCAGGCCCAGGACGAGCAGACCGTGCGACGCCTCCGCCTGGGCATCGGCGTCCTCGGCCTGCTGCTGCCGATCGTCCTGCCCGTCGGCAACAGCCTCACCTCCTCCCGCATCGCCCTGCTCAGCTCGATGAGCGCGTCGTACTACAGCCACATGCGCAACGTCTTCGTCGGTGGCCTCTGCGCGATCGGCGTCTTCCTGATCTGCTACCGCCACGACCGCCGGGAGGACCGCCTGAGTTCGGTGGCCGGCGTCCTGGCGATCCTGGTGGCACTCTTCCCCGCCGAGCCACCGGCGTCGGTCACACCACACCCGACCACCGCGCAGACGATCATCGGCACGTTCCATCTCTGCTTCGCCGCAGGCCTGTTCGGCGTACTCGCGTACTTCTGCCTCCAGCTCTTCGCGGATTCGCCGTCCACGGGCGGGCGGCGGCCCGCGCGCGACTGGGTGTACCTGGTCTGCGGCTGGGTGATCGTGGCGTGCGTCGTCGTGGTCGCAGCCGGGGCCGTTCTCCACCTCACCTGGGACTCGCCCCTGACCTTGATGTACGCCGGCGAGGCGGTCTCCGTCCTCGCGTTCGGGGTGGCCTGGTTGGTGAAGAGCGAAGCCGTCGTCACCTTGGTGCCGCGGCCCGTGCCGGACACCGCCACCTAGTCCTCAGCCGCGTTGGGGGCGGGCATCAGTGCGGCTTCGGGAGGATCCGGACCTCCCGGTCGCACGTCCCGGCCGCGAGGCCACACGCTCGTAGCCTCGGGCCCACCGCCCGGGCTCGCGCACCGGCCGGTCCCGCCGCACACGGCCGCACATGACCGAACACGACCGAACCTCGGCTTCCGGCCGGGGAACTGAACCGGGGTACTGAACCCGGCGTACCGCGGTGGCCTCCGCGTGCAGTCCCCGGGCGTCGGCTTCCACGGCCCCAGGCGGTGCGTTCCGGATCACCGCCGCGCTGCGCATCGTCGCTGCGTTGCGCACGGCGTCAGGCCCGGCCGGTGCGCGTTCATGGTCCGGGCGGTGCCTGGCGGGCGGGCCGGCGGGCCACCGGTGGGAGGCCGAGCCGGTGGGCGCCCGCGATGGCAAGGCCGGCGGTGAAGGCGAGCACGTGGCCGACGGCGGACACCTCGCCGTCCCCGATCCCGGACAGCAGGTCGGGGGCGGCGACCGCCAGCATCACCAGCCACACCGCCCGCGACCACACCGGACGGGCCAGCCCGGTCGCCACCGCCAGCGCGGCCACCACGACGTAGGACGGGCCGGTGTCCAGGACGTGCGCCTCGGTGGTCGGCAGCGAGCCGTGCTCGATGCGCCACCACACCAGTGCCTCCGTCAGTCCGGTCGCGGCCACGTGGGCGAGGGCCAGCGCCGCCACCGTGCGACGGGCGCCGAGCACCGAGACCACCGCGAACGCGGAGAGCGCGAACGCCGGCCACACCCACACGGTGTTCTGCGGCACGAACGCGGACACCACCAGCGACTCGACCGGGTGGCCCGACGGCCACGGGCGCAGGTTGTCGAGGTTGGTCGACGCCCATTCCCGCAGCGCCACCACCCGCTCGGGAGGCAACAGCCGCAGGACCGGCCACATCGCGGTGAGCACGGCCACGTACCAGAACGCCGGGTTGCGGACCAGGCGCCGCAGCGGAGGAAGCGTCGGACGCATGCCGGCCACTGCCGGGCGCGACGCCGACGCCGACGCAGAGGTCGACGTCGAGGCCGAGGAGGACAGGGCCGATGACGAGGATTCAGTGTGCTCCGACACCCGCCGATCGTATGCTGCCGCCTGCGCTCCTCCGGTCACGCCCCTGCCCCTGTCGGCGTCCGGCCGGTTCATCGGTCGGACGCGTCGGAGAGGCCAGGCGGGTCGGACGGGCCGTACAGGCCGTAGCAGTCGTGTGCGTCCGGGTGGAGGTGAGGCGCCGGTGCCTCCAGGGGGTCACTGGCGGCTCCACGGGCGGATGAAGTCGTGGAGGGCCCGGAGGGCTGCGGGGGCGAGGGTCTTGGTGTTGACCGGTGTACCGGCCTGGTGGAGGAGGTGGTCCAGGCCGTGCAGGGTCTTCAGCCCGGGGCCGCCGGTGTGAGCGGCGGCAAGGGCGTTGACCAGCGGGGGTGTGGTCCGGCAGGGGATGTTGGCGTCCGCCGTGCCGCAGGTGACGATCACTCGCGTGCCGGGGGCGATGCGGCGGGCCGCGTCGGGCGGGTAGATGGCGTCGTCGGTGCGTACGTATCGGGCCATCAGCGGGCCGAAGCCCCCGTTCAGTGTGGTGGCGATCGGCGGGATGATCCCGCTGGTGTCCACGGGACGGCCCGCGCGGAAGTCCGCGATCGCGCGGGAGGTGTCCTTCTTGTTGGCCTCGCCCTGCTCGGCGGTGAGCCGGCCGATTGCGACGTACTGGTCGATCTGGTCTGCGAGTTGGTAGTCGAGGATGTCCAGGATGCGTTGGTCCTGGGGTGCGAGCAGGGCAAGGCCGGCCGGTTCCGGGCGCACGACCGGGGCGACCAGGAGGGCGCGCAGAGCGCCCTCGCTGTGTCCCACGATCAACAGGGCGTGCGGGTCGGCCTCCGGCTGGCTTCGCAGCGCGCCGTAGGCGGCGGCGGCCTGCCTGGTGAGGGCGTCCATGTCGATGCGGCCGGGGTCGTCGGTGTACCGGCCGAGGCCGGTCTGTCCCGTGCGGTACTTGTCGAACCGCAGGGTCATGACCTCGTCCCCGCCGAGGGCGTCCGCGATGAGGGTGAGGGTCGAGGGGGTGAGTGCGGGCGGCTCGTCGCCGTTGCGGTCGGTGGGGCCGCTGCCGGGCAGGAGCAGGGCCGCGGCCATCCGGTGGCCGGCGCGGTGGGCGGGCACGTGGACGGTGGCGTACGTGGTGGTGCCGTCCGCGTCGAACTGCACCTCGCGGTCGATCGCCGGCAGGAGGCCGCGGACGTCCGGGGTTCGGGCCGTGCTGGTGGTGGTGCCGACGGTGGTGGCGGCTATCAGGGTGGCGAAGGCGGCAAGAGCCCGGCTGTGCCAGTTCACGGGTGTCTCCAGTGCGTGATGGGTGGTCGTGGATGGGTGGGGTGAGCTGATGAGCCGGCGCGATGCCGGTGGCACCACGACGGGGAATCGGTGATCAAGCGGAGTTTCAACCGGCCTTGAAAATGCCGGAGTTGACGGCCCTGCGGCGACGACCGGAGGACGGTGGGAATGCCGGTGTCCGGCTGCTCGGCCGTCTGCCGCGCAGGTCTCGGTTCACCGCCGTGGCGCGCTCGATGAGTGCCACCGCCGTACGCGGATCGGAGAGGTGAGCGACCGGATCCATCGATGGAAGTGCCGTCATGGGCCCGGCCTGCCAAGAGTTCCGCGGCCGACCGAACCCACTTCGGCCGCGTCGGATCCGCTGGGGCGACCCGTGAGGCGACCCTACGCAGTTGAGGAACGATCAGTCAAGAACGATCGTTCCTAAACGTGTGTCGGCGGGGTCGAGCGGCCGTACGGGCCGCTTCCAGGCTGGGCCTCGGGGGCCTCGGGGGCCTCGGGGGCCTCCGGAGGCCTTCCGGTCGCCCGGCCGTCGGGCCTCTCGCCCCGCCCGCGATGCGGCTGTACCGACGTCAAGTTGGGGTTTTGTGTTGAGTCTTGTGAGTTGCTGATGTGTGCAATATCGTATTGCACTGCCGTCGAGATCGACGGTTCGTGATTCCCCCACGTCAGTGCCTCGCCGACGGCGACTCTCCGAGTGCTGTCGCCGAGGTGCTCCTGCAGTTCCCGTGCGCACCCGCATCTCCCGATCGATGCCTCGGTGTGCCACGGCGCAGAGCCGACCCACCCCCAACCAGCCGTGGCCGGGCCCGTTCTTCGGGCTGCCCGCGCCCCGGCCCACTCACTCCCTCGGGAAGCCCCCACATGCGCACATCGCCACATCGCGTCGCCGGCATGCTGGCCGCCATGGCCCTCGCCGTCTCCGGCCTCGGCGCGACCTCCCTCGTCACCGCCGCTCCGGCTGCCGCTCTCGGCAACGGCAACGCCCTGACCCCGCCCATGGGGTGGAACTCCTGGAACAGCCTGGGCACCCAGGTCAACCAGACCCAGGTCAAGCAGACCATCGACTTCATGGCGGCCAACGGTCTGGTCCAGGCCGGCTACAACACCGTCACGATCGACGACGGCTGGTCGGTGCGCCACCGAGACGGCCAGACCGCGGACTTCGCGAAGAACCGTGACAACGGCATGCAGCTGTACGACAACTACGGCAACCCGGTCTCCGGCACCGACGGCTCCGGCAACGACCCCACCAGCGGCCACCTGGTCCCCGACGCCGGCCGCTTCCCCTCGCAGACCGTCAACGGCCGCACGGTGAACGGGATCGAGTACCTGGCCTGGTACGCGCACAGCAAGGGCATGAAGTTCGGCCTGTACGCCACCGCCACCTACACCACCTGCCAGGGTCACCCCGGCAGCCTGGGTCACGAGACCACCGACGCGAACGACTTCGTCGCCTGGGGCGTCGACTACGTCAAGTACGACGACTGCCCGTACGGCCCGACCATCGTCGGCCCCGACGGCTACAGCTACTACCCGCAGGGCCAGGGCAAGGAGCTCACCAAGTCCATCTACGCCCGGACGCAGACCTTCCAGCGGGCCCTGGACGCGGCCACCGCCGCCGCGGGCAGGCCGAAGGTGACCCTCAGTCTCTCCGCGCAGCCCGCGCACACCGGCATCCCGTACCTGCTGGACGCCAACGACCCGGCCCGTACCGACCCGCTGATCGTGGCCGCCGGCGTCCAGCCGCACCAAGCCGCCGGCTACTACCCCACGGGCGTGTGGTGCGGCCAGGTCGCCAACCTGTGCCGGATCGGCGGGGACCGGGACAGCGAACTGGACGGCGTTCTCTACAACGGTCAGCTCCAGACCGCCCTGAGGTACCCGGGCAACGCCCACCCCGGCAGCTGGAACGACATGGACATGATGTTCGCCGGCTGGCAGGACGTGAACGGCATCTGGGGCGTCACCGACTTCAACAAGGGCAGCAAGCCGTTCACCGACGACGAGTCGCGCACCGAGCTGTCCATCCTGTCGATGATGGCCGCCCCGCTCATCTCCGGCGCCGACCTGCGCACCACGGCCGACGCGCAGCGCTCCGCGAACGGCTACACCTGGTCCACCGGGATCAACTCCTCCGCCCTGGCGCTGCTGAAGAACCCCGACATGATCGCCATCGACCAGGACGGCCTCGCCAAGCCGGCCACCCTGGTCGGCACCCCGCCCACCTCCCCGACGGCTCCGGTGATCCTCAAGCGCCAGCTCGCCAACGGTGACCTGGCCGTCGCCCTGATCAACCAGGACCCGAACAACTGGGCCATGCCCAGCGCCAGCTTCACCGACCTCGGCGTGACCGGCTCCAGCTACTCCTACCGCGAGCTGTGGACCGGCGCGACCGGCACCACCACCGGCACCATCGGCGGCAACTGGATCCCCGCGCACGGCGTCGCCCTCTACCGCATCGCCGGCGCGAGCATCGGTATGGGCAGCGGCAACGACGGCAACCGGCCGAGCGTCGTCGGCGACGGCAAGTACCACGCGATCAGCGCGGGCGGCACCGGCGGCCAGGCGCTCGAAGTCAAGGGCGGCTGCTACGCCCCGATCGGCGGCAACTCCGGCATCAACGCCTACCAGAGCGGCAACGCCGCCCAGCAGTGGCTGTTCACGCTCAACGCGGACGGCACCGTGACGATCACCGACAACTGCTACACCGCCACCCAGACGCACACCGTGCTCGCCGCCGGCGGCGGGGTCGGCAGCGCCTACCTGCTCAACCCCACGGCCAACAACCCCTGGCAGAAGTGGAAGATCACCCAGAACAGCGCCGGCGCGCTGACCATCACCAACGTCGGCAACGGCCTGGTCCTGGACGTCGCCGCCACCGCCGGTTCGACCGGGATGACCAACCCGGCCAACCCCGCCGCAGCCGGGCAGAGCTGGACCGTCCTGTCCTGACGCTGCTGATCCGGCAACGGCCGGGCCCGGCACGGTGCACCACCGTGCCG
>NZ_JBHJUK010000218.1:0-10943 GCF_042266225.1 Kitasatospora sp. NPDC056181 | reverse complement strand
GGTCCCGCCCTCGACGAACACCGGCCCGGCCTGCACCGCCTACCGCCTACCGCCTCTGCTGCCTGCCTGACGGCCCGGCATCACCTCAGGTGCCGGGCGAAGAACCGGGCCCCGGCGTCGAGCTCGAACGACGGGACGCCGGTGTGCCCGCCGAGATTGGCGTGCAGCGTCTTCTCCTTGGTGCCGAAGGCGTCGAACAGGTCCAGGGCCGCCTGCCGGTCGTTCCTTTCGTCGTCCCACTGCAGCAGGACGTGCAGCGGAACGGTGACCTGGCGGGCCTCCTCGAACATGGCCGCGGGCACGAGACTCCCGGCGAAGAGACCGGCGGCCGAGATGCGCGGCTCGACCACCGCCAGCCGGATGCCGATGGAGATCACTCCCCCCTCGTACCCGACCGGGCCGCCGATCCCGGGCAGCGAGAGGAGGGCGTCCAGGGCGGCCTGCCATTCCGGGACCGCCTTGTCGACCAGCGGGAGGACGAGGGCGTCGACGATCTCGTCGCCGACCGGCTCGCCCGCCTCCATCGCCCGGCGCAGGTCGGCGCGGGCCTGCTCGACGGCGGCCAGGCGGGGCCGGTCACCGGTCCCGGGGAGCTCGATGGTGGCCGCGGCGAAGCCGTACTGCGCCGCGTAGTGCCGGGCCCGCCCCGCCAGCCGGGGGTACACCGTGCGCAGTCCCAGAGGAGGGGGGCCGATCAGGATCAGCGGCGCCGGGGCAGATGCGGATGCGGGCGTCCACAGGATGCCGGGGATGTCGCCGAGGGTGAATTCGCGTTCGAGGACGCCGTCGTCGAGGCGCTGCTCGGAGGTGAACTGCATGGTCGTGCCTTTCGGGAGTGCTCAGAGACGGCGCTCCCGGGCGACCTACCGCCCGACCGTGACCCCGGAGGGGAGCACCCATGTCGATACTGCGTTCACGGGTACCACCTCCTCGTTCTCTCGCACGGCCTCCGGAAACCTAGCAGTGGTCGCCGTGGTGCGCCAACGGGTTTGCGGCGCCCCGGGGCGGCCGCATGCACCGGCACTGCCGGCTCGCGTGAACAAGGCCGGCGCCTGGGTGCGCACCCTAGGACAGGGCCGCGGCCCGGACGAGGGCGATCACGCCGAGGACCGCCGGCGGTGCGAACCACCAGGGGCCCATCGCGCGCCGCACCGACGGGATCGCCGTGACGGCCAGGCCCAGCAGGCTCAGTGCGATCGCGCACCCGCAGGCCACGGTGAGTCCGGCGTAGCCCTGGTCGTCCCAGTCGCCCGCCGGGCCGAACCGGACGGCCGAGAACACGACGACCGCGTTGACCGCGTGGATCAGCACCAGCGGCACGCCCAGCACCCAGCGCAGGCACCCCCTGTCCTCCGGGAGGTCGATGCTCTCGCGGCCGTACGTCATCTCAGGGCTTTCCTCACGTCGTCCCGGCTCCCGCCGGGCTCGTTACCGTAGCGCCGCGCCCGACGGCTTCACCACCGCCCACGGACCGCCCCCGCCGGCGACGAGGGAGGCAGGGCTGGCAGGGCCGCGCCGGCACGTGAAGCGACGGCGGCCCGGAGCAACCTGCCCGGAACCGTCCGCCCGGGACCGGGCGTCCGGAGCAGCAGATGATCAACTTCGGGGGAGAAACGTGAACACTCGGCACCTGCCACCGGGCACGGCGGGCACGGCGGGCACCAACTGGACCGCCGTCGGCCTGGTCAGCTGGCTCCTGACGGCGGCCGCCACACTCTGCTGGCTGCTGCTGGGCACACTGATCGCGCTGGCGACCGTCGGCCGCCGGCCGGACCACTCGCTCGGCTGGGCCGCGGCCTTCGTGCTCCTGCCGCTGGCCTGGACCGCCGGCGCGGCGGCGCTGGTCTGGTTCGGCTCCGCGCTGACGGACCCCAGGCCGAGCCCCGGGTTCCGGCGGGCGCTGACCGGTTGCGGCGCACTGGCGGGCTGCCTGCTGGGCGCCCTCGTGCCCACCGTGGGCCGGTCACCGCTGGACGCCCTCCTCACCCTGCTCACCGGCTGACCAGCCGGCCGGCTGACTGGTCGGCCGGCCGGCGCCCGGGCAGGACCGGGCCCCGCCCGGCGCAGCGGCGCCGGCGCTCACGGCCGGCGTGCCCTGGCGGTGAGGTCCTGGTCCGGTCGTGGCGCCTCGCCGGGGTGCGGCCGGGCCGACCGGACGGGCCGACCGGACGGGCGGGCGCGTGGGTCCGTGGACTCGCCCTGGCCCGGCGCCGTCTGCGCAACCGTCAGGTCCTGGTCCTGCAACAGTGCGGCGGCCGGCCACGGCGCCCGCCGGTGGCGGCCTCTAGGCTGCCCCGCATGAGCCTGTCAGCTTCTGCCGTCGCCGCCGCCAGTGCCGCCTGGGTCTGGGCACCGGACAATGCCGAGGTCGTCGAGGACGACGAGTACACGATCCTGCGGCTGCCCGACTACTACGACTTCGACCTCTCGGTGGTCTCCTTCACGCCGGCCGGGCCGCTCGGCACGGCCGTTGACGCGGTGCTGGAGCGGGCGCGCACGTTCGGGCTGCCGACCCTGGACTGGCAGGTGCTGCTCGGCTCCCCGGCCGGGCTGGCCGCCGAGCTGGCCGCACGGGGCGGGCGGGTGAAACTCGACCTGGAGGTCCTGGCCGCGGACCTGAGCCGGGGAGCGCCCCCGCTGCGGCCGCCGACGGTGGACGTATCGCTCCGCTGGGCAACGGACTTCGCGACGGCGCGGGACCGGGCGACGGTCGAGGTCACCGGGTTCGGCGGCCGGCTCCCGCCCGACGAGCGGATCGAGATCGCCGCCGCCAGGGACGCGAAGGCCGTTCCGGCCGGCGGGGGCGGCACGGTCGTCGCCTACGTCGACGGTGAGCCCGCCGGGACCGGCGGCGTCGCGATCGTGGACGGCGTCGCGCGGCTGACGGGCGGGGTCGTGGCACCGTCCCGGCAGGGCCAGGGGGTGTACCGGGCGGTGCTCGACGCCCGGCTGTCCTACGCGGTGACGCACGGGGCGACGATGGCCCTGGTCAAGGGCAACGCGGCCACGTCCGGCCCGATCCTGCGGAAGGCGGGCTTCACGACCTTCGGCCCGGAGCCCGTCTACGCCCTCCCGCTGCGCGGCGGTTGCTAGCGGCCCTTCTTCCCGGATCGGCGGGCAGCCCGGGTGAGGACGCCTGCGCGGTGGAGTCGTGCGCGTCGGCGGGCAGTGCCGGCACCCGCGTCGGCGTCGGCGTCACCGGGCCCCGGGGCGCAGGACCGGCAGCCCGGCCCGCAGCCGGTCCAGGAAATCCTCGACCCGCAGGCTGCCGTCCTCCGCGTCCACCACCTCGGGCACGAACGCCTCGATGATGCCGTCCCCGACGGCGAAGTCGGCGTCGTCGTCGTCTTCGTAATTGTTCACCCAGCGCGCGTCGGGGGCGCCCACTTCCATGTGGTGGTCGTAGTCGATCACCCAAGGGGTGTCGACGATCCCGGTCTGCAGAGAGCCGTGGTTGTACCAGCCGTAGACCAGGTGGGTGAAGGCGCCGTCGTGGATGCAGATCTCCGCGTCGCCGCCCTCCAGGGTCTCGGCCTCGGTGCGTCCGCCGACGTAGAGCCCGGGCCGGTCCTCGTAGAGCGCGATCGGACCTTTGACCGTCAGGTCGCCGGTGACCACGATCAACTCGACGTCGTGCTCGTCGTCCCCACGGCGCAGTTCGTTGATGGCGTCCAGGAAATCCCCGTCGAGCGTGAGGTCGCCGTCGAAGAACAGCACCTCGTCGTAGCCGGGCGACGCTCCCGCCCCCTCGAACACGGCGGACAACGCTCCGCCCAGGCGGGCGTCGGCGTCGGCATAGGACAGGGCTGCGGGGATGGCGGATGTCGGCATGGGCAGGAGTGTAGAGACGTGCCCTGACAGCCGAACGGACGGTCCGGCGCCGTCGTGAGGCTGCTGTCGGATCGTGTTGCAGCCGCCTGCGGTCCTCGCCGGGGCGTCCTCCTTCCCGGTCGGCACCGCATGCGCGGTGATCAACTTTGCGAGGATGGGGCGCATGGTCAGCGTCGAGGAGTGGATCCGGGTCCGACGAGGCCTCCGGTTGGGACAGCGGCTTTCCGGGACGGTGACCGCGGTGCCGACTCCGGGCGCGACCGGGCTCTTCGTCGACGTCGGCCTCCCGGTCGGCGGGTTCGTCGACGTGCTGCTGCTTCCGGAGGACGGGCATCGGTGGCCGGCAGTGGGAACGGTGGCGGAGTTCGAGGTCTGGTGGGCCGACAAGCGGCCGCAGGTGCGGCTCAAGCCGGTCGACCGACGGTTCTTGCGCGAGGACTTCGACGAGTGGCAGGCGCGGTGGCGTCCGGGCTGGCCGGAGAACGTGCCCGTGGATCAGGCGTGGGTGGAGGCGGAGGCCGCCCCGCTGCGGGAGGCCGGCGCGGTTGAGGAGACGTTGCGTGCGGCTGGATGGTGGCCGGGGAGACGGGTTCCGGTCCGACCGTGGCGCGAGATGCTGGAGGCAACGGGACTGGTTCGCATGCACGAGGCGGCCGAACTCTTCCTGTCCGAGTTCGGCGGCTTGGACGTGCGGATCGACGGGCCCGGCATCGATGTCGCGAAGACGCGATTCCACTTCGACCCCGAGCCGGTGGCAGGCGAGGAGGACCGGTTCGCGGACTGGAGCGCGACGGTCGGAAAGGACCTCTTCCCCATCGGTGAGCTTGATGGGGGCCGGTTCTTCCTCGGCATCGACGAGAACAGCGAGATCTACCTGATCGAGACCTGGGTGGCGACGTTCGGCCCGGCCCAGGAGGCTCTGGAAAGGCTCGTCCTGGGCATCGCCCCCCGGCGTATCGGTTGAGCGGCTGCGACTCGTCAGGAGCGGTGGCAGTGTTCCCGGCCCCGGGGCCGGGAAGCCCGCTCGGCAGGGGTGACGGAAGCGCCCCGGTCACCGGGGCGGCCGCCCACTGGTCCTGCACGCCGGTTCGTGCCAGGTGGTACGGACGACCAGGCCGCCCTGGGTGAGGCGCTCGCTGGCCCAGGTCCGGCAGCACCCGCCGCCCGTCCCGGCCGCAGCCGCCGGCCTCCCGGCACGGACCGGGGCGGCGGGCAAGGGCAGGGCGGGTGCAGCACGTGCGGGCAGGGCGGGCGCGGGCCCGGTGAGCGCGGGCACGGCCGGACGGCGGCGACTGCGGCGCCTGGTCGAGGGTGTCGTCATGTCGCAGGCTCTGCCCACCGTGCCACGGTGCCGAACCCCGCCGTCACCCGTACGGCCCAGTCCCGGCCCCGCAGGACCGGACGGGACCGTCGGCTCCTGCGGGTGCCCCAGCCGGTCCCCCGCCACCGGGCCCCCGCCGCCGGGCCCGACCTGCCGCGGGCCCGGGCACGGTGCGGGGTCAGTGCCCCAGGGCCGCCTTGGCGGCCACGATGACCAGGCCGAGCAGCAGGTTGACGACGCCCTCGCCGATCGCCATCCGGCGGGACGCACCGGCCCGGATCGCGCCGAGGGTCGCCCAGGCGACCTGCTGCGCCACCGCGACGCCGAGGGCCAGCCAGGCGGTCCCGGAAAGACCGAGGCCGAACAGCGGGCTGACCGCCACCGCGACCGCGGGCAGCACCGCAGCCTCCACGATGGACCATTCGTGCCCGGCGACCCGGCGCACCTCCCGGCGGTCGACGGGTGTGCCGACGGTCCGCTCGCCGGCGACCAGCGCGTACACGTGCGCCGCCCAGAACACCACACCCGTGACCAGCAGCAGCCCGATCAGCTGGAGGCGCGGGAATTCCCCGGCGGTACCGGCGGTCGCCACCACGGACGCGGCGAGCAGGGAACCGTACACCGCACCGGCGTAGTCCGTCCGGCCGGAGCGATGCCGCTTCGCAGGCACGGGTCGACCCGCCGGGGCCGGAGAACTGGTCACCGACCCAACATAGGGGCCTGCGCCGGACATCACCGCGACCGACTCATCCGTCCGTGCGCGCTCCCCGCCCCGGGCCCGGGCGGCTCAGCCGTCCGTGCGCAATCCCCGCCCCGGGCCCGGGCAACTCCCCGCCCCACGGACTGCCCGCCCCGTGCGGCGGGCCTCAGCGCGGCCGGCGGCCGGTGTCCGCGGCCGTCGTGCACAGGGCGTCGTCGACCAGCTTGTTCTCGGCCTGTGCCACGCGCAGGACGTCGTCCTCGGAATCGGCCTGGACGCCCGACAGCGAGACCGTGACGCTGCGCCGGCCGTCGGCGGTGACGCCGGTGGAGGTGATCCAGCCGGAGTCGCCGCCCTCGTGGCCCCAGTACTCCCCGCCGCAGGACAGCGGGCGCGAGAAGAGCCCCAGGCCGTCACGGGCACCCGGCATGAAGTGCTCGAGCTTCTCGCCGACCGGGACGGTCCGTGTCATCTGCGCCAGTTGCGCCGGTGGCAGGAGCCGGCCGCCGAGCAGGGCGCGGAAGAACCGGTTGAGGTCGGCGGTGGTGGAGACGAGCCCGGCCTCTCCGTTGGTGCCCGGGCCGACCTGCTCGGTGACGTCCACGAGCGGCTCGCCGGCCTTGAACCGCTGGTAGGTCTCGGCGTGCGGCCGGGGCAGCACGGGTGAGGCACCCGGCCGGAAGGTGTGGTCGAGGCCGAGCGGCCGGACGATCCGGTCCCTCACCTCCTCGTGCCAGGGGTGTCCGGTGACCCGCTCGATGATCATGCCGAGCAGGACGTACCCGGTGTTGCTGTAACCCCAGTCCTCGTCGGGCTCGAAGTCCGGGCTGTGGCGCATCGCCCGGGCGACGGTCTGCTCGGGCGTGTAGGTGTCGTACCGGTGCCGGCGGAAGTCCTGCGCCGAGGTGTAGTCCGGGTAGTCGTCGTGGATGCCGCCGGTGTGCTGGAGCAGTTGGCGAACGGTGATCGCGCGCCCGTCGTTGCCGTTCCCGGACACCACGCCGGGCAGCCACCGCTCGACCGGGTCGTCGAGGGCGATCCTGTGGTCGCCGACGAGCTGCAGGATCACGGTGGCCACGAACGTCTTGGTGATGCTGGCCGCCCGGAAGTGTCCGTCCCCGGGGACCGGCCGGCGGTCCGTCAGGTCGGCGACGCCGCTGGTGGCGGTCGTGTCCCGGCCGTCGGAGGTGACCAGGCGGGCCTGCACTCCCGTCACGCCGAGCGCGGTGATCGCATCGGCGTCGCGCTGGAGCCGGAGCCGGAGCAGGCTTCGGTCGTCGTGCTGCCCGGCGGCCGTCGCGCCGGGCGCACAGGTGGAGAGGGTGGCGGTCACGACGGCGGCCAGCGCCAGGTTCCGCCGGAGGGACCGGCCGCGCCGCCGGGGCGGACGCATCGGTGAAGTCGTCATGGGCGTCGACGCTAGGTCCGGCCGGGGTGGGCGGTCGGTACCCCTCACCGGTGGGAAAAAGGGGTGGCGGGCTGTAGTGCCGGGCGCCGCCGCCATGGCCCAGACTTGGGCGGGTGAACCACCTCGGGGGCAGCAGGCTTTCGGCGACGTGGCGCGGTCTGGGCTACCTGACGGGGAGCCTGTTCACCGCTGCGGTCGCCCTGTTCGCGCTGCCCGTGCTCGTCTTCCCGGCGACGGCCCGCGCCTGGGCGTCCTGGCATCGCCGCCGCGCCGACCGGCTGCTGCTGTCCCCGTGCTCCGGTCCCGTCCGCGTCGGTACGCGGCGTGTTCTCGGGTGGCTGTGCGCAGGCGTCGTGACCGGTCTGGCGTTCGGGCTCGTCGTGGTGCTGTGTGCGGGCAACGCGGTGACCACGGCCGTCACGGTGCCGCTGTGGTGGGCGTTGCCCGCCGGCACCCGCGCGGGCGGTTTCGGCGCCGGTGTCCCGCTGTCCGGGTGGGGCACGGCGTTGACCCTGGGGACCGCGCAGTTCGTCGTCTTCGCGGCCCTGACCCACTGGCTGGTCCCGCCGTTGGCGCGCCTGCACGCCCGGATCTGCGTGGCGCTGCTGTCCCCCTCGGCCGCCGAGCGGCTGGCGCAGCGCGTGGAGACGCTGACCGAGACGCGGGCCGACGCGATGAACGCGCACGGCGCGGAACTGCGCCGGATCGAACGCGACCTGCACGACGGCACCCAGGCCCGGCTGGTGGCCGTCGCGATGCGGCTGGGCGTGGCCCGCGAGCTGCTGGACGAGGACCCGGGGGCGGTGGCCGCACTCCTGGAGGAGGCGCACGAGGGCACCGAGGAGGCCATGGCGGAGCTGCGTGCGGTGATCCGGACGATCTACCCGCCGATCCTCGCCGACCGCGGACTCGCCGGGGCGCTGGCCGCGCTGGGGGCCCGATCGGCGATCGAGACCTCCGTCGACGTCGGCGGCCTCGGGACGGTCCCCGCCGCGGTCGAGGCCGTGGCGTACTTCACGGTCGCCGAGGCGCTGACCAACGCGGCCAAGCACAGCCGGGCCGCCCGGGCCGGCGTCCGTGTCGCACGCGTCGGTGACCGGCTGTCGATCGAGGTCGGTGACGACGGGGTCGGCGGCGCCGACGAGTCGCGGGGTACCGGCATCGCCGGAATCCGCCACCGTGTCCTGGCGCTCGACGGCACCGTCCGCGTCCACAGCCCGGTCGGCGGCCCGACCACGATCACCGTGAGCCTGGCATGCGGGTCGTGATCGCCGAGGACAACGTCCTGTTGTCCAACGGGCTGGAACTCCTGCTGACCGCCAAGGGCTTCCACGTCGCCGCGATCGCCCAGGACGCCCCGGGCTTCGCCGCCGCCGTCGCCGAACACCGGCCGGACGTCACCATCGTCGACGTGCGGCTGCCGCCGACCTTCCGCGACGAGGGCATCCACGCCGCCATCCGGGCCCGCCGCCGGCACCCCGGCCTGCCCGTGCTCGTCCTCTCCCAGTACGTCGAGCAGCAGTACGCCGGCGAGCTGGTCTCCGACGGACGCGGCGGTGTCGGCTACCTCCTCAAGGACCGGGTGAGCCGGGTGAGCGAGTTCGTCGACGCGCTGCGGCGGGTCGCCGCCGGCGCCACCGTCATGGACCCCGAGGTGATCGGGCAGCTCCTCACCCGTCCCGCCCACGACCCGATCGCCGCCCTCACGCCACGTGAACGCGAGGTTCTCGCGCTGATGGCCGAGGGGAAGGACAACGCCACGATCGCGGCCCGGCTCGTCATCACCGACAACGCCGTCCACAAGCACATCGGCAACATCTTCGCCAAGCTCGGCCTCTCGCCGGCCGACAGCGGCCACCGCCGCGTCCTCGCGGTCCTCACCTATCTCAGCCGCCACTGACCGGGCGGTCCGCCGGGCGGCGGTGGGCCCGGTACGGCCCGGTCCGCCGCCTGCCGGGTGGTGCCGGGGCGCAGCGGGCGGGTGCAGCGGGCCGGGTGGTCCGGGTTCGGTGGTGGGTCGCTGACCTGCTAGTATTCTTCTCGTCGCGAGGGAGATGATTCCTCGTCAGGCGTCAGCGGTGCTACCAGAGCACGCCCTACTTTCAGTAGGGAGAGTCCGTGCAACCCGGGCCTGGCGCTCCACTGTCGGACGAGGTCCGGTGCCCATGCGGGCGCCGGGCCTCGTTCGCGTCTGCGGGTTGTTCGCGGGCCGGGACGTCGGCCGCCGCGGCCGGACCCTTCGTCGTCCCGCCAAGGGGCGCGACCACCTGCACGGTTCGTCCCCGCGCCCCGGTGGGCACCGGTGCGCACCGGTTCCGCTGCTCCGGCGAGCGCCCTTCGCCGCCCCGGGGGCGACTCCCGGTCCGCGGGGACCGGCGCGGTCAGCCCGTGGTCCGCGCGCCGCAGAACACGGCCTTGATGAGCCGGTCCAGGGCCTTCGGGAACTCCTGTGCCGGGTCGATCGCGGCGTCTCCCATGGTCAGCCCGGCGGTCAGGGTCCTGCTGCCGTCGGGCGTGCCGATCATCAGCGCGCCGTAGCCGCCCGGGGCGCCGCCGTTGTGGTGGACGATGGTGATGCCGCCGCCGTCCGGTCCCAGGTCCTGCACGAACAGCCCCAGGCCGTAGCCGAGCATCCCGTGCGGCGTGCGCATCTCGGCCAGCAGCGGGGCCGGCAGGAGCCTGCCGCCCAGCAGCGCGGAGAAGAACGTGTGAAGGTCCCGGGTGGTCGAGATCATGTCGCCGGCGCCGACCAGGAGGGAGAGGTTCTGGCGGGTGACGTCGGCCACCTTCCACTGGCCTGCCTCCTGGTAGCGGCAGTAGCCGTGGGCGTGCGGCGCGGGGAGTTCCGGTGAGTCGCCCGGCACCACGGTGTCCCGCAGACCGAGCGGCTCCAGGATCCGCCGCTGCATCTGGTCGGCGTACGAGCCGCCGGTGGCCTGCTCGATGAGCAGCACGGCCAGCGTGTAGTTGGTGTTGGAGTAGCTCTGGTCGGTCCCCGGCTCGAACCGTGCCGGCTTGGACAGGGCGAACTGCACGAGCTCCTGCGGCCGGTAGCTGTGGAACCGGTTGTCCACCCACGGCTTGCCCGTCGCGGCTATCCCCGGCACGAACGTCCCGTCAGGACCCGGCTCTCCGGTGTAGCTGTAGAGCCCGCTGGTGTGCTGGAGCAGCATCCGCACGGTGATCCGCCGGTCCAGCCCGAGCCCGGGCAGGTAGCCGGCCACCGGGGCGTCGAGTCCGACGGTGCCGTCGGCCACCAGGTGCAGCACCAGGGCCGCGACGAAGGTCTTGGTGGAGCTGCCCACCCAGAACCGCCCGTCCGTCGGCGGCTTGGCGCTCTCGCCCAGCTTGCGCACCCCGGCGCTGCCGACCCACTCGCCCCGCTCGTCGTTCACGCGCATCTGCAGGCCGGCGAAGCCTGCGTCGACGAACTCCTGGACGGCCTTCTGCAGTTCCGGGCGCTCGGGCCCGGCGTTGTTCCCGGTGGCGTGCAGGGACTTGCCCATGATTGTTCCTTGTCTCGTGGAAGGACGTACAGGACGTGCAGGACGCGTCCGGGCGGCCCGCAGGCGTGGCCGCGGCGGCTGTTCAGACGGTGCGGGCGGTGATGTTGCCGTAGGAGGTGGTCGCGGTGATGGCCAGGCCGGCGGCGGCGTCGGTGTTGTGCAGCGTGTTGTGGATCC
>NZ_JBHJUK010000217.1:0-11165 GCF_042266225.1 Kitasatospora sp. NPDC056181 | reverse complement strand
GAACGGCCGGGCGGCCCGGCCGTTCCGCCCGAGGTCCGTCAGGCCGAGGTCCGTCAGGCCGTGATGCCGCCGTCGAGGACGAGGTCGGCGCCCACGGTGTAGGCGGACTCGGGCGAGGCGAGGTGGAGGACGGCGGCGGCGATCTCCTCGGGGGCGCCGGCCCGGCCCGCGGGGACCTGGGCCTTCATGCGGTCGGCCTTGTCGGCGGCGTTCTCGCCGGGGCGGGTGGACATGGTGGTCTCGACGGGGCCGGGGCTGACGGAGTTGATCCGGACGCCATCGGCGATGTGGTCGCGGGCGGCGGCGCGGGTCAGGGTGGCGACGGCGGCCTTGGTCACGGCGTAGACGCCGAGGCCGGGCAGGCGCATGTGGGTGCCGAGGTTGGACGAGATGTTGACGATGGCTCCGCCGCCGTTCGCGCGCATCCGGGCGATCTGGTGCTTCATGGCGAGCCAGGTGCCGGTCAGGTTGGTGTCGACCAGGCGCTGCCAGTCCTCCTCCTCGACGTCGGCGAGCGGGCCGGGGGTCCCGAGGATGCCGGCGTTGTTGACGGCGACGTCCAGCGCCCCGAACCGCTCGACGGTCTCCTGGACGAAGCGGGCGGCGTCGGCGCTCTTCGTGACGTCCCCGACGAGGGCGACGGCCGTGCCGCCCTCCTCCTCGATCAGGGCGACGGTCTCGGCCAGCGAGCTCCCGGTGCGGCCGGCGACGGCGACGCGGGCCCCCTCCCGGACGAAGGCGAGGGCGACGGCGCGGCCGATGCCGGTGCCGCCGCCGGTGACCAGGACGGACTTGTCGGCGAAGCGGGTGACGGTGCTGGTGGCAGTACGGGTGGTCATGCGGAGTACTCCTCGGTGTGGTTGAGCGGGTGCGCGGAATGGGTGGAGCGGGTCAGGAAGGTGACCGCCACGGCGGTCAGGGCGAGCCCCGCCGCGGCGGCCGCGAAGGCGACGGCGTAGCCGCCGACCTCGGTCGGTCGGGTGGCGGCGAGCGCCATCAGGGCGGCGACGCCGGTGGTGGGGCCGAGTTCCATGGCGGTGTTGAGGACCCCGGCCGCGAGGCCGGTGCGGTCGGGCGGGACGCCGTGGGTGGCGAGCACCGCCGCACCGGCGAAGGCCGGGCCGGCCCCGGCGGGCAGCAGGAGCAACCCGGGCAGCAGGCCGGTGACGTAAGGGGTCGCGGGGGCGAGGCCGGCCAGCAGGGCCAGTCCGGCGGCGGCCACCGCCAGACCCCCGGCGGTGACGGCGGCGGCGCCGTACCGGGCGGTGAGCGGCGCGGCCAGGCGGCCGGCCAGGAGCAGCACCGCGGCGTACGGGAGGAAGGCGGCGGAGGTGGCCAGTACGCCCCAGCCGCGGACCTGTTGGAGGTAGAGCGGGAGCAACAGGAAGGTCAGCGCGGTGCCGGCGGCGGTCGCCATGACGGCCGCCAGGGCGGTGGCCCGCCGGCGGTCGGCGAGGAAGCCGGGCGGCAGCAGCGGATCGGCGGTGCGGCGTTCGGCGGCGGCGAAGGCGAGCAGCAGTGCGGCGCCCACGACCAGCGGGCCGAGGACGGTCGGTGCGCCCCAGCCGTGTTCGCCGGCCGCGACGAGGCCGTAACTGGCCGCGCAGACACCGGTGGTGGCGAGGGCGGCGCCGCGCAGGTCGAGGGCGGAGGGGGCGCCCGGCACCGGCCCGGCGGACGGCAGCAGCCGACCGGAGAGGGCGAGCCCGGCGACGGCGACGAGTACGGGGACGCCGAACAACCAGCGCCAGGAGGCCCAGGCGGTGACCGCGCCGGAGAGCAGGTTGCCGGCGGTGGCGCCGAGTACCGAGAGCCCTCCCCAGGTGGCCATCGCCCGTCCGTAGGCGGCGGGTTGCGGGAGGAGTGCCCGGACGACCGCGACCGCCGCCGGGGCGGCGAGGGCGGCGCCGACGCCCTGGACGAAGCGGGTCGCGAGCAGGAACGGGTAGGTGGGGGCGGCGGCGGAGGCGACCGATGCGGCGGCGAGCAGCAGGAGGCCCGCGCGGAGCATCCGGCGACCGCCGTGGCGGTCGGCGAGCCGGCCGCCGAGCAGCAGCAGCGAGCTGAAGGAGAGCCCGTAGGCGGCGCTGAGTAGCAGGACGCCGGAGGGCCCGAGGCCGAACTCCCGGGCGACCAGGGGCAGCGGGACGGAGAGGATCATGATCGTGAAGATCAGCACCGCCTGGACGGCGCCGAGCAGCGCGAAGCCGCGTCCGGAGGAGCCCTGCCCGGCGGAGCCCGGCCGGGCAGGACCCGACCGCACCGGGTCCGGCGGCACCGGGTCCGACCACTCTGGATCCGGCGGCACCGGGTCCGACCGCACTGGGTCTAACCGCACTGGGTCCAGCCGTAACGACAGTGGTTCCACCACAAACCCCCTCACTATATTGACCGCTCGGTCCAGTATCGGGACCGGGAAAACGGCGACCACCGGCCGCCCGGGACGGACTCAGTCCAGCACTGCGAGCGCCTGCTCGGCCGCGTCGTGCAGGCGGGCCGCGCCGTCGCCGGCCTTGCCGATCACCCGCATCCCCTGGAGCAGCACGAGCAGCATCCGCGCCAACGCCCGCGGGTCACGCCCCGCGGGCAGCTCCCCCTGCGCCTCGGCGCGGACCAGCGCGGCCGTCAGCGCCGTCTCCAGGTGGCCGAGGCTCGCCGCCACCCGGCGGGCCGCGCCCGGGTCGTGCGGGGCGAGTTCGACCGCCGTGTTGGTGACGAAGCAGCCGCGCCGGAGCCCGCCGTCGCCGTCCTCGCCGGCCTCCCGCGCATAGCGGCGGACCAGGGCGCGAACGGCCGGGAGCACCGGACCCGGCTGCGACAGCTCGGCCAGCAGCACCGGGTCGCACTGCTCGCCGTAGCGCTCCAGCGCGCGCAGGTACAGCTCGCGCTTGCTGCCGAAGGTGGCATAGATGCTGGCGCGGGCGATCCCCAGCCCCTCGACCAGGTCGGCCATCGAGGTGGCCTCGTAGCCGCGCTGCCAGAACAGCTCCAGAGCCGACTGGAGAGCCGCGTCAGGGTCGAATTCCTTGGTCCGTGCCATACCTGAACCCTAGTCATATCCAGATCGATCGGTCAAGAAAGAAGGGAGGTCTAGACCATTGCTTCGAGTACGGTCGATTTGACGGAGTATTGTCAAATATGTGCCAGTAAGCCTAACCTTACTTCTTCTCCGTCCCCGCCCCTCCCCCCACTGGAGGCACGTCCCCATGCCGACCACCGTTCAACAGGCACTCGATTCGGCCCGCCCCGTCGTCCTGACGGCCTTTCGGGTCGTCGTCGGACTGCTCTTCGCCTGCCACGGCGCCGCCTCGCTCTTCGGCGTCTTCGGCGGCGCCAAGGGCGGCGGCACCATCCCGGTCGGGCAGTGGCCCGGCTGGTGGGCCGCCCTGATCCAGCTCGTCGGCGGGGCACTGGTGCTGGCCGGCCTCGGCACCCGGATCGCGGCGCTGCTCTGCTCCGGCTCGATGGCCTACGCGTACTTCACCGTCCATCAGGAGCACGCGCTGCTGCCGCTGCAGAACGGCGGCGAGGCCTCGGTGATGTTCTGCTGGGCGTTCCTCGCGATCGCCGTGCTCGGCTCCGGCCCCTTCGCGGTTGACCGCCTGTTCACCGGGCGGGCCGGCGTCCGGGCCGGCCGCACCGGCCGGGCCGAACACTCCGGACACGGCTCGCAGCCGACCCCGGCCGGCTGACCGGAGGTCTACGGCGGGACGGCCGTCCTCGCGCGGCCGTCCCGCGCACCGATTCCCCCCCGCACCGATCACTCCTCGGCGAGGTACCGCTCCACCGTCGCCACCTTGGCGCTGAGCCCGTCGGTCACCCCGGCCCGGTCGTCGATCTTGATGACGGCGCTCACCCGGCCGCTGTAGGCCTTGACCGCCTCGATCGCGTCGCGGATCACCGGCATCACCTCGTCCCACTCCCCCTCGATGCTGGTGAACATCGCATCGGTGCGGTTCGGCAGCCCGCTCGCGCGGACCACCCGGACGGCGGCGGCCACCGCCTCCCCCACATCCTCGCCGACCCCCAGCGGGGTGACCGAAAACGCTGCGATCACGGTTCTGCGCTCCTCTCCCGGATCTACCGGCTCTACCGGCTGTACCGGATCTCCCGGATCTCCCGGACGACTGGTCACGACGCCCCGGCCCTGCGGGCCACCGGGCGCCGCGACCAGGCTAACCTCGCGCCCGACCCGCGCCCGGCGCCCAGGAGCGCGCCGACACTCCGTCAGCCCGCCTTCACGCCGGGGTCATCACACCCGCCGTCACCCCGACACCGTCACACCGCCGCAGCCACGCCAACCGACCGTCAAGCCCGACCGGCCCCCGGACGCCGACGGCTGAAGTCCGAGGACCGAAGGCTAGATTGTTCAAATGATCGAGGAGACATCGCTTGAGAAGTTAGAGCGGTCGAGCGTGCAGCGCAGGAAACACGCGGCCCCCAAGCAGGCCAAGGCCGGTGGTGTGCTGCGGTCGTCCGCACTGATGGCCGTGGGAACGGTCGTCTCGCGCGCCACCGGCCTGATCCGGCAGGTGCTGCAAGGCGCAGCACTGGGCACCGGGTTGCTGGCCACCACCTACAACCAGGCCAACACGGTGCCCACCAGCTTGTACTTCCTGCTGATCGGCGGCGCTCTGAACTCCGTCCTGGTACCCCAACTGGTCCGGGCCCGGACGGAGGACCCCGACGGCGGGGCCGCCTTCGAGCAGCGCCTGGTCACCCTCGTCCTGTGCGTCCTGGGTATCGGCACCGCGCTGGCCACCTGGGCGGCTCCCGAGATCATCAGCGTCTATCAGAACGACACTCCCACCACGCATGACGCGTTCGAGCTGACCGTGGTCTTCGCCCGCTTCCTGCTCCCGCAGATCTTCTTCTACGGCGCGTTCAGCATCCTCGGGCAGGTCCTCAACGCCCGGAACCGGTTCGGGGCGATGATGTGGACCCCGGTCCTGAACAACATCGTGCTGATCACGATGTTCGGCCTCTACCTCGGCATGATGACCGCACCGAAGAAGGTCTCGGAGATCACCGATGCCCAGGTCAGGCTGCTCGGCATCAGCACCACCCTCGCTCTGGCCCTCCAAGCGCTGGCCCTGATCCCCTACGCCCACGCAGCCGGCTTTCGATTGCGACCGCGCTTCGACTGGCGGGGCACCGGCCTTCGCGAGAGCCTGGGCGCAGCTCGCTGGACCCTGCTGTTCGTCCTGGCCAACCTCGTCGCGAGCACCGTGGTCACCCGCCTGGCCTCCGCCGCGGACGCCGCCCTGCCCCACGACGGGGTCGGCTACACCGCCTACAGCTACGCCCAGCAGATATGGATGCTCCCCCAGTCGATCGTCACGGTCTCCCTCGTCACCGCGCTCCTCCCCCGCATGAGCCGGGCGGTAGCCGAGCACCGTCTCGACGACCTGCGCGCCGACCTGTCCCGCGCGCTCCGGATCAGCGGCGTCGTCATCGTCCCGGCAGCGTTCTTCTTCGTCGTCTTCGGTCCGCAGATCGCGCAACTGCTGTTCGCCCACGGAGCCGCCGACGCGGCAGAGACCGTCCCGCTGGGCCACATGCTGCAGGCCCTCGGCCTGGGGCTGATCCCGTTCTCGGCCCAGTACCTCCTGCTGCGCGGCTTCTACGCCTTCTCCGACACCCGCACGCCGTTCCGCATGGCGCTGTGGATCAGTGGCACCAACATCGCTCTGGCCGTGGTCTGCCATCTGCTGCTGTCCCCCCGGTGGGCGGTCACCGGGATGGCCGCCGTCTACTCCCTGTCCTACGCCGTCGGCCTGCTGCTCACGGCCCTGCGGCTCAGGCGGCGCACCGGGGGACTGCTCGACGGCCGTCGGATCTGCCGCACCTACGCCAAGTTGACCGCGGCCGCCACTGGCGCCGGAGCCGCCGGCTGGCTCATCGCCCGCTTCTGCAGCCACGGCCTCACACCGGCCGCCTGGACGCCCGCCGTCTCGCTGACCGCGGGCGGCACCGCGATGGCGCTGCTGTTCCTCCTCCTTGCGCGGCTTCTGCGGATCGGGGAACTGCGCGGCCTGCCAGGGCTGGGCTGATCCGGCTCGTCGCGGCACGCGGGACACCGAGGAGCCGGCGGGAAGCATCCGGCTCCCCGGTGTCCCGACCACCGGCTGCCGACTGCCGACTGCCGACTCCCGGATCGCGCCAGAAGTACGACTGTGAGTGCGCGACTTGAGCCCGAGAGATCCGAACTCAAGCTCGCGGAGCCTGCCCTGACGACAGAGTTCCTTGTCGGATGCGAAGGGGTGTCCACCGGCGGACAGCAGCCCGACCGCCGGATCGACATCCTCGCCGCAGCACCTCGGCTGCTCAATACCCGCTTCTGCCAGCCGATTTGACCGGACCGGCGCCCCGTCAGGCCACCGTCGGCAACGGCGGCTCGACCGCCAGCGTCGCCGAGCTGCGGGCGCGGTGCTGGGCGGCCCAGGTGGTGAGCGCCACCGTGCAGGCATGGTCCAGGTGGCGCAGCCCGGACCAGTCCAGCTCGACCGGGCGGTCGGCGGGCAGGCGCTCCAGCGCGTCCAGCAGCCGGGGCAGTCGCAGGAAGGTCGCGTTGCCGCTCAGCCGGACCCGCATCAGCGGCCCGCCGCCGTCCGGGCCGACCGCAACGCCGCCCTCCGCGACACCACTGCCCTCGCCGACACCGCTGCCCTCGCCGGCACCACCGCCCTCGGCGGCCGGCAGCTCCTCGACGTCGATGTGCAGGTGCGAGGTCTGCCAGGCCGACTTGACCACCGCCAGGCCGATCCCGATCAGCACCCCTTCGAAGAGGTCGGTGCCGATGATCGCCGCCGCCGTGACCACCAGCACCACCGCCTCGCCGCGGTGGTCCCGGCAGAGCGCGGCGATCCGCCGGACCGGGACGAGCTTGGCGCCCGCGTGCACCAGGACGGCGGCCAGCGCGGTCAGCGGCACCAGGCCCAGCGCGCCGGGCAGCAGCGCCGTGAACAGCAACAGCCAGAGCCCGTGCAGGACGCGCGAGGCCTTGGTCCGCGCCCCCGCCTGCACGTTGGCCGCGCTGCGCACGATCACCGCCGTCATCGGGAGGGCTCCGAGCAGCCCGCAGAGCGTGTTGCCGACGCCCTGCGCGGTCAGCTCGCGGTCGTAGTCGGTGCGCGGGCCGTGGTGCATCCGGTCCACGGCGGCCGCGCTGAAGAGCGTCTCCGCGGAGGCGATCAGGGTGAAGGCGAGGATGGTGCCGAGGCCGGCCGTGCTCGCCAGTGCGCCGAGCGCGCCGCGGTCCGGCAGCTCCACCACGTCCAGCAGGCCGGAGACCCGGATCCGGGCGACCGGGAGGTCCGCGGCGGCGGTCACGGCCGCGGCGAGGCCGACGGCGGCCAGCGGTGCGGGCACGGACCGGGCCACCCGCGGCGGCAGGTACTTCCAGAAGACGAGCACCAGCAGGGTGCCGGCGCCGAGGGCCACCGCGCTCGGGGTGGCCGAGCCGGTGACGGCGTCGTGCAGCAGTGCGGGCAGCCCGGCGATCTTCTCCGGCCCCGTCGAGGGCGCCCTGCGGTCGGCGAGCGCGTACAGCTGGCCGGAGAGCAGGGTCAGGCCGATGCCCGCGAGCATGCCGTGCACCACGGAGGCGGACATCGCCCGGAACCAGCGGCCCAGGCGCAGGGCGCCCATCGCCAGCTGGAGCAGGCCGGTGGCCAGCACCAGGACGCCGAGGGCGCCGGCGCCGTACTCCTGGACGGCCTCGTAGACCAGGACGGTCAGGCCGGCGGCCGGTCCGCTGACCTGGAGGCTGCTGCCGGGCAATGCGCCGACGACCAGGCCGCCGACGATCCCGGTGACCAGCCCGAGCTCGGCGGGGACCCCGGAGGCGACGGCCACCCCGACACAGAGCGGCAGGGCGACCAGGAAGACCACCAGCGAGGCCGGCAGGTCGAAGCGCCAGGGCACGGCGCGCAGCGCTGCGGCCGGGGTGCGACGGCGCGGCGAGCGGTGCGTGCGGCCGAGGCCCGGCGGGGCGCCGGGGTGATGGACGTCGCGGCGTGCGGGGTTGCGGCGTGCGGGGTTGCGGCGCGGGCCGCCCGGCGGGCTCTTGCGGCGCCGGGGCAGGGCGCTCACCGGCCGGCCGCCGGGACGCGAAGGGGGCGGGCGGGGAGAGGACAGGCAGGTCGGTACATGGGTGCGTTCCTTCCGCGCGCCCGCCGGAGGGAGGGGCGCGCCACTGGGTGGGGACGTCCGGGCGCGCCGGAGCGGCGGCCCGGTACATCGGCGGGGAGACCCGGTACATCGGCGGGAGCCCGGCGCATCGGCGAGTTCGGAACCGGGACCGGGAGCGGGAGCGCGACCGGGAGCGGGAGTAGGCGTGGGAGCTGGAACGGGAGCGGCCTCCCGGGCGGGCCGGGAGCTGGAGCCGAGAGCGGGAGGCAGGGCGGGGCGGGGCACGCGGCGGGAGGGCGCGGGACTCCGGCAGCGGTACGGCCGGCGCCCCGGCGGGCCGGGTGGTGGCGGTGGATGTCGGGTCGGCGGCGTGCGGTCCGGGGGCGTGCGGTCAGGGGGTGTGTCCCTCGGCCGGGTGCGGGCGGACCGGACGCGCGTGGTCCTGGGCGGGACACGACAGCCGGAGCTCCCCCACCCCCCGGTTGATCCCAACCCCCCCTGCCGCGGCCCTAGTTGAACATGGCAACCATGACGGGTCCGGCGTGCCACCGACGGTACCCAGGGGCCCGGGCCGGGCCAACCTCGCACACCAGGCCTTCACTCCGACAGCACACCGACACCACATTTCGGCCCGAATCGGACCCTCAGGCGGGCATGCGCGTTCGGCCATCGTGCTGGTATGCGAACGAGGACCGCCCCGCGGGGCGGGCACTCTGCAGGGCAGGCGCTTTGCAGGAAGGGACGACGGGACACCCCGACCCGGCGCCGCGGACTGGAGGAACGGGCGATGGATCGGCCACCCCCGCCGTGACAGCCTGGCCGAACGGCCGGCACCCCACCCCGGCCCCCCACCCCGGCTCCCCACCGCGGCACCCGCCGGACACGTCGGCTCGGCACACCACCCGACACCGCACGCCTACATCGCACCCCGGCGCCGCACGCCTGCATCGCACCCCGACGCCGCACGCCTGCACCGCACCCCCGCATCGCATCCGGGCATCGCATCCGCCGTACCCCGCGACCGTCACCCGCCACCCGCGACCTGCGGTTTCCGCCGAGCCACCGGCTTCCACATTCTGTTGAAGCTCCCCTTGACGCCTCGCCAGGCGTCGCCTTACTTTGTTTCCGCATACAGAAACCGTTCTTCCGTATGGTGGAATTCTGGAGATGAGCCCTCCGACCCACTGCGGGCCGACGCAGGAGAAACCCGATGCCTCGTATGACAGCCGCCCGCGCGGCAGTGGAGATCCTCAAGCTCGAAGGCGTTGAGGTCGCGTTCGGCGTGCCGGGCGCCGCGATCAACCCCTTCTACAAGGCGCTCAAGGAGGGCGGCGGCATCCGGCACACGCTGGCCCGCCACGTCGAGGGCGCCTCCCACATGGCGGAGGGCTACACCCGCGCCAAGGCCGGCAACATCGGTGTCTGCATCGGCACCTCCGGCCCGGCCGGCACCGACATGATCACCGGCCTCTACTCGGCGATCGCCGACTCGATCCCGATCCTGTGCATCACCGGCCAGGCCCCGGTCTCCAAGCTGCACAAGGAGGACTTCCAGGCCGTCGACATCGCCTCGATCGCCAAGCCGGTCACCAAGAAGGCCACCACCGTCCTGGAGGCCGCCCAGGTCCCGGGCGTCTTCCAGGAGGCCTTCCACCTGATGCGCTCCGGCCGTCCCGGCCCGGTCCTCATCGACCTGCCGATCGACGTCCAGCAGACCGAGATCGAGTTCGACCCCGAGACCTACCAGCCGCTGCCGGTCTACAAGCCGCGGGCCTCGCGCGCCCAGGCCGAGAAGGCGATCCGGTTCCTGCTGGAGTCCGAGCGCCCGCTGATCGTCGCCGGCGGCGGCATCATCAACGCCGACGCCTCCGACCTGCTGGTCGAGTTCGCGGAGCTGACCGGCGTCCCGGTCATCTCGACCCTGATGGGCTGGGGCACCATCCCCGACGACCACGAGCTGAGCGCCGGCATGGTCGGCGTCCAGACCTCGCACCGCTACGGCAACGCGACCTTCCTGGAGTCGGACTTCGTCCTCGGCATCGGCAACCGCTGGGCCAACCGCCACACCGGGTACAACCTGGAGGCGTACACCAAGGGCCGCAAGTTCGTCCACGTCGACATCGAGCCCACCCAGATCGGCAAGATCTTCGCCCCGGACTACGGCGTCGTCTCCGACGCCAAGGCCGCGCTGGAGCTCTTCATCGAGGTCGCCAAGGAGCTCAAGGCCGCGGGCACGCTGCCCGACTTCGGCGCCTGGGCCGCGTCCGCGCAGGAGCGCAAGGCCACCCTGCTGCGCCGCACGCACTTCGACAACATCCCGATGAAGCCGCAGCGCGTCTACGAGGAGATGAACAAGGCCTTCGGCCCGGAGACCCGGTACGTCACCACCATCGGCCTCTCCCAGATCGCCGGCGCGCAGATGCTGCACGTCTACAAGCCGCGCAACTGGATCAACTGCGGCCAGGCCGGCCCGCTCGGCTGGACCATCCCGGCCGCCATCGGCGCCGCCACCGCGGACCCGGAGACCCCGATCGTCGCGCTGTCCGGCGACTACGACTTCCAGTTCATGATCGAGGAGCTGGCGGTCGCCGCCCAGCACAAGGTCCCCTACGTCCACGTCCTGGTGAACAACGCCTACCTGGGCCTGATCCGTCAGGCGCAGATCGGGCTGGACATCAACTTCCAGGTCAACCTGGAGTTCGAGAACATCAACACCCCGGAGCTCGGCGTCTACGGCGTCGACCACGTCAAGGTCGCCGAGGGCCTGGGCGTCAAGGCGATCCGCGTGACCGACCCGAACGAGCTCGGCGCCGCCTTCGAGGAGGCCAAGAAGCTCGCCGCCGAGCACAGCGTCCCGGTCGTGGTCGAGGCCATCCTGGAGCGGATCACCAACATCTCGATGAGCAAGACCGTCGACATGAGCAACGTGACCGAGTTCGAGGAGCTCGCCACCCTGCCGGAGCACGCCCCGACCGCCATCAAGCCGCTGGCGCTCTGAGCCACACCGGGCGGACGCGGGCGCACGCCGAGAG
>NZ_JBHJUK010000216.1:0-11202 GCF_042266225.1 Kitasatospora sp. NPDC056181 | reverse complement strand
CACCGAGATCATCGCGAAGTCGAAGGCGGAGCCGGTCTGCTGGTACACCCAGACGCCGAGCGCGAAGGTGGAGAGACTGGTGCCGATCATCGAGACGAACTGCCCGATCGCCACCTTCGCGAAGGTGCCCAGGTCGGCCCGGGCGGCCGGGCGCTTGGCCGCGACCTCCTCGGCCACCGTTCCACTGGCGATGAACTCGGCTATCACCCGGGCGAGTTCGTCCGCCTGGTGCTTGAGGAAGTAGTGCCCGGCGCGCGGGATGACCGCCAGGTCGACGGTCTCGCCGAAGTGCTCCCACTCGGCGTAGCGCTCCTCGTACAGCTGGGTGGCACGGTCCTTCTCGCCGACCACGCAGAGGATCGGCGCCGATATCGGGGCCGGGCGGGCGTCCCCGTACGCCCGGGTGTAGAACTCCTCGGCCTGCCGGACGTCGTGGCGCAGCGCCCGGACCAGGAAGTCCTGTTCCTCCTGGTCGTAGACGTCGGTGAAGCCGCCCATCGCCCGCAGGTAGTCGAGGTAGGAGCGGTTGGAGAGCATCCGGTCGCCGGGCAGGCGCTTGGCCATCCACTCGGCGAACCGGCCGGGGAGCCGGGCCGCGGGGAAGGTCCCGCCGAGGGCGACGCCGCGCAGGTCGACGCCGGCCGCCTCCAGTCGGGCGCCGAGTGCGGTGGCGAGCGCGCCGCCGAGGCAGTGTCCGTAGAGCACCACCGGGCCGTCGATGCGTTCGGTGATCTGCTCGGTCAACCGGTCTGCCAGGACGTCGAGTTCGGCCAGTTCGTCGTCGGGGCGGCTCGGGTCGTGGCCGGGCAGTTCGACGGCGTAGAGCCGGTGGCCGGGGGGCAGGGCGTCGGCGAGCGGCTGGAAGGTGATCGGGCTGCCGCCGCCGTAGGGGACGCAGACCACGTTCACCTCGGCGGGCGCGTTGCCGCGGGTGAGCTTGTGCAGAAGGGTGCGCGGGCCCTCGTCCGCCGTGCCGCCGGCCCGGGCGTCGAGCAGGGTGGCGAGCTCGCGGACGGTCGGGTGCTGGAAGAGGTCGATCACCGAGAGCCCGCGGCCGATCTGCCGGACGGCGTGCACGGCGGAGAAGGAGTCGCCGCCGAGCGCGAAGAAGTCGTCCGTCGCGCCGATCTCGTCCACGACCAGGACCTGCCGGTAGGCGGCGGCCACCTCATGCTCGGTGGCGGTCGTCAACTCACCGCCGCCCGAGACGGGTTGGGCGGCCTCCGGCTCGGGCAGGGCGGCCCGGTCGACCTTGCCGTTGGCGTTCAGCGGCAGGGCGTCCAGCACGACCAGGGCGGCGGGCACCATGTAGTCGGGCAGCCGGGTGCGCAGCGCGGCCCGCAGCTCGCCCGGGTCCGGGGCGGCGGCCGGGTCGGCCGGCACCAGGTAGCCGGCCAGGGTGCGGGCCGCGCCCTCGCCCCGGGCGACCACCACGGCCTCGCGGATCTCCGGGCGGCTCGTCAGTTCGGCCTCCACCTCGCCGATCTCGACGCGGAAGCCGCGGATCTTGACCTGGTGGTCGACCCGGCCGAGGAACTCGATCGCGCCGTCCGGGCGGCGGCGGACCAGGTCGCCGGTGCGGTAGCTGCGCCGATCGCCGACGACGGTGAACCGCTCGGCGGTGAGGTCGTCGCGGCCGAGGTAGCCGCGGGCGACGCCGCCGCCGGAGACGTACAGCTCGCCCGGGACGCCGACCGGCACCGGGCGCCGGCGGGCGTCCAGGACGTGCGCGCCGACGTTGCCGAACGGCCGGCCGAGCGGCGCGGTGGCGGCGTCCCCGAGGTCCTCCGGCACGGGCGCGCCGAGCATGGAGACGGTGGTCTCGGTCGGGCCGTAGTGGTTGTGCAGCAACAGGTCGGGGCGGGCCGCGCGGATCCGGGCGACGAGGTCCGGCCGCAGGGCCTCACCGGCGCAGATCAGCAGCCGGCCGGGCAGGATCCCGCCGAGGCCCGCGCCGTGCGCGGCGAGGCCCTCCAGGTGGCTGGGGACCAGCTTCATGGCGTCGATCCGGTGCTCGGCCGCGTAGGCGGCGAAGGCGTCCGGGTCGGTGGCCTGCTCACGGGTGAGGAGGTGCAGGCAGCCGCCGGCGGTGAGCGCGCCGAACACGTTGGTGGTGCCGAGGTCGGCGGCGAAGGTGGAGACCAGCGCCCAGTTCCAGCCCTGCTGGTCGCCGCCGATCCGCTCGCGCAGGCCGTGAAGGTAGTTGCGGTAGTTGCGGTGCTCGACGGCGACGCCCTTGGGGGCGCCGGTGGAGCCCGAGGTGAAGATCAGGTAGCAGAGGTGGCCGGGGCGGACGTCCACCTCGGGGGCGTCGGCGGCGGCCGTGCCGTCCAGGACGACGACCGGCGCGGTGTCCGGGGTGGCGGCCGTGCGGGCGCGCAGGTCCTCGGTGGTGACCACGGCGGCCGCCCCGGAGGCGGTCAGCAGGGCGCGGATTCGCTCGTCCGGGTACAGCGGGTCGAGCGGCAGGTAGGCGCCGCCGGCCTTGAGGATGCCGAGCATGCCGACGACCAGCGCGGCCGAGCGCTCGACCAGCAGGCCGACCGGGGTGTCCGGGCCGACCCCGAGCGCGCGCAGCCGGTGGGCCAGCGCGTTGGCCCGGTGGTCGAGTTCGGCGTAGCTCAGGACGCCGTCGGCCCCGCGGACGGCCGGGGCGTCCGGCGTGCGGCGGGCCTGCTCCTCGACGAGGCCGTGCAGCGTGCCGTCGAGGTCCCAGCCGCGCAGGGTGTCGTCCCAGTCGGCGAGCAGGCGCTCCTCGGCGGGCGTGAGCAGCGGCAGGTCGGCCAGCGGGCGGTCCGGGCCGTCGGCCATCGCGTCGAGCACCGTGGTGAGGTGGCCGAAGACGCGGCGGACGGTCGGCTCGTCGTACAGCTCGGTGCGCCAGACGAGGTCGGCGGTGAGGTCCCCGCCCTGGTCGACCACGGCGACGGAGAGGTCGAACTTGGCGGTGTCGGTGCCGACGGGCTGCCAGTCCGCCTTCAGGCCGGGCAGGTCGAGGGCGGCCTCGGCCTGGTTGTGGACGTTGAGCATGACCTGGAAGAGCGGCGTGTGCGCGAGTTCCCGCTCCAGGCCGAGGGCGTCGATCAGCCGCTCGAACGGCAGGTCCTGGTGGCCGAAGGCGCCGAGCGTGCCCTCGCGGACGCGCTCCAGCAGCTGCCGCACGGTCGGGTCGCCGGAGAGGTCGGTGCGCATCGCCAGGGTGTTGACGAAGCAGCCGACCAGCGGCTCGGTCTCGCTGCGGGTGCGCCCGGCGACGGGCGTGCCGACCACCACGTCCTCGGCGCCGGTGTACCGGGAGAGCACGGTCTGCAGGCCGGCCAGCAGCACCATGTACGTGGTGGTGCCGGTCTGCTCGGCGAGCGCCCGGATCCGGTGGCTGCGTTCGGCGCCGAGGCCGACGGTGATCTTCTCGCCGCGGGTGCCGGCCAGGGCGGGCCGGGGCCGGTCGGTGGGCACGGTGACGGTGGCGGTGGCCCCGCGCAGCCGCTCCTGCCACCAGGCCTCCTGCCGGGTCAGTTCCTCGGCCAGTGCGGTCTGCTGCCAGTGCGCGACGTCGGCGTACTGGACGGGCAGCGGTGCGAAGGCGGGTGCGCGGCCCGCGGACCGGGCCGCGTAGGCGGCGGCGAGGTCGGCGAAGAGCACGCCGATCGACCAGCCGTCGGCGGCGATGTGGTGCAGCACCAGGCCGAGCACGCCGGCGCCCCCGCCGGTGCGCAGCAGGGTGGCGCGCAGCGGCAGGTCGGCGGCGAGGTCGAACGGCCGCCGGGCCTCGGCCTCCAGGACGGCGTCCACCCGGTCGGCGGGGACGTCGGCGGTGGCGAGGGTGAAGGAGGCGGCGTCGAGGGTCTCGGGTCTGACGTCCCCTCCGTCGGCCCGGTAGACGGTGCGCAGGACCTCGTGCCGGTCGAGCACGTCGGTGAGCGCGGCGCCGAGCACGGCGGGGTCGGGCTCGCCGTCGAGGTGCAGGGCGAGCGGGATGTGGTAGGCGGCGCTGTCGGGCTCGTACTGGGTGAGGAACCACATCCGCCGCTGGGCGGAGGAGAGCGGTGCCGGGGTGCCCTCGGGGCGGGGCGTGATGCCGTGCGCCCCCGGGGCTCCGGCGTCCGCTCCGGCCCCGGCTGCCGCGTCCCTGGCCGCCTTCGCGGCCTTGGCCTTGGCGAGCCGTCGGCGGAGCAGTTCCTGGCGTCTGTCGTCCTGGTCGGGCCGGGGCCCGGTGGTGGGCTGGTCGGTCATGCGTTCTCCCCCGTCCGGGCGGCGGCGTCCTTGCCGTCGGGCCCGGCGTCGATCCGGTCGGTCTGGTCGGGCTCGTCGAACTCGTCGAACTCGTCGAACTCGTCCGTGTCGTCGAGTTCTTCGAGGAGTTGGTCCTCGATCCGGCGCGCCATCGCGGCCAGGGTGCGGGCCTCGAAGACGGTGCGCAGCGGCAGGTCGGTGTCGAAGGTGTCGCGGATCCGGGCGGTCAGGCGGGTGGCGAGCAGGGAGTGGCCGCCGAGCGCGAAGAAGTCGTCGTCCCGGGAGACCTGCTCCAGGCCGAGGACCTCCTGCCAGAGGTCGGCGAGCAGTTCCTCGCAGTCGCCCTCGGGCGGCCGGCCGGCGCCGCCGAGCCGCGGCGCGGGCAGTGCGGCCCGGTCGACCTTCCCGGCGGGCGTCAGCGGCAGCGCGTCGAGCAGGACGAGCGCGGCGGGCACCATGTAGTCGGGCAGCCTGCCGGCGAGCACGCTGCGCAGCGCCTCCTCGGTGAGCGTGCCGTCGGTGACGGCGTATCCGGCCAGGACGGGCCCGGCCGGGGTGCCGGCGAGGCGGGCGGCGCCCGCGGTGACGCCGGGGACGCCGGTGAGCGCGGCCTCGATCTCGCCCAGCTCGATCCGGAACCCGCGCAGCTTGACCTGGGCGTCGGTACGGCCGTGGTACTCCAGCCGGCCGTCGGCGCGGCGGCAGACGAGGTCGCCGGTGCGGTACATCAGCTCGCCCTCGGGGCCGCCGGGCTCGGGGACGAACCGTTCGGCGGTCAGGTCGGGGCGGCCGTGGTAGCCGAGCGCGACGCCGGCGCCGGCGATGCAGAGCTCGCCGATGCCGTTGACCGGTACCGGCCGGCCGGCGGCGTCGAGCAGGTGCAGCCGGGTGTTGGCGATGGGTGCGCCGAGTGCCACCACTGCGCCGTGGGCGGCGAGTTCGGGGGTCACCTGCTGGGCGGTGGACCAGACGGTGGTCTCGGTCGGCCCGTAGAGGTTCCAGAGCACGCCGGTGCGCTTGATCAGGGCCTCGGCGAGGTCGGCGGTGAGCGCCTCGCCACCGCAGAGGGCGGTCAGGCCGGGGCGGCCGGGCCAGTCGGCCTCCAGCAGCATCCGCCAGGTGGCGGGGGTGGCCTGGAGGTGGGTGATGCCGCGCCGCTCCAGCCAGCCGGCCAGGGCGTGGCCGTCGGTGGCGGTGGCGCGGTCGGCGATCTCCACCCGGGCCCCGGTGACCAGCGGCAGCCAGAGTTCGAGCCCGGCGATGTCGAAGGTGACGGTGGTGACCGCGGCCATCACGTCCTGCTCGGTGAGGCCGGGTTCGCGGCCCATCGAGGTGAGGAAGTTGACGATCGCCCGGTGCGGTACGGCGACGCCCTTGGGGGTGCCGGTGGAGCCGGAGGTGTAGAGCAGGTAGGCGCGGTCCTCCGGGCCGACGGCGACGGCCGGGGCCTGCGGGGCCGTGGCGGCCTCCGGCCCGTCGATCAGGACGACGGCGCGGCCGTCGAGCAACTCGTCCCCCGCGGTGGCCTGTTCGGCGACCAGCAGGGTGACGCCGGCGTCCTCCAGCACCGCGCGGTTGCGGGCGAGCGGCTGGTCGACGTCGAGCGGCAGGTAGGCGGCGCCGCTGCGGAGCACGCCGAGCAGGGCGGCGGGCAGCAGCCGGCCGCGCCGGACGGCGACCGCGACCAGCGTGCCGGGGCCGGCCCCGCGCCCGGCCAGCAGGTGCGCCAGGCGGCCCGCGGTGGCGTCGAGTCCGGCGTAGTCGAGGACGCCGTCGGCGGCGGAGACGGCGACCGCCTCCGGGGTGCGGGCGGCCTGGGCGGCGACCAGTTCGTGGAGCCGGGCGTCGGGCACCGGTTCCCCGGTCCGGTCGGCCGGTGCGCCGGCGGCCAGATCGGCGGCCGAGAGCATCGCCAACTCGCCGATCGGACGGTCGGGTTCGGCGACGGCGGCGGCGAGCAGCGCGACCAGGTGGTCGAGCGCGGCCTGCACCGACCGCTCGTCGTAGCGCGAGGTGCGGTACTCGGCGGAGAGCAGCGGCCCCTCGGCCGGGAACTCCAGGAACAGCGAAAGGTCGGTCTTGGCCCTGCCGTTGCACACCTCGGAGACGAACTGCAGGCTGAGGCCGGGGAGTTCGATGCCGGCCACCGGGTGGTTCTGGACCGCGAGCAGCACCTGGGAGATCGGCGAGGCGGTCAGCCCGGCCGATCCGACGGCCCGGCGGGCGTGCTCGAGGAACGGGTAGCCGCTGTGCTCGGCGGCGTCCAGCACCACCGGGCGCACCCGGGCGACCAGTTGGCGGAAGGTGTCGGTGCCGGCCGCGTCGAAGCGCAGCGCGACGGTGTTGATCAGCGAGCCGAGGACCTGTTCCAGTTCCGGGACGGGCCGGACGGCGAACGGGCTGAGCACGGCGAGGTCGGTACGGCCGGTGTAGCGGTGCAGCACACCGCCGAGCGCGGCCAGCACGGCCATGTAGAGGCTGGCGCCCTCCTGTGCGGCCCAGCGCTCGGCCGAGCGGACCAGTCCGGCGTCGATCCGGCGGGCGGTGCGGCGGCCCGCGGTGTCGTGCGGGTTCGGGTGCGGGCGGTCGCCGGGCAGGTGCTGGTCGGCGTCCAGCCCGAGCAGCCCCTCGCCCCAGCGCAGCGCGTCCTCCCGGCCTGCCGCTTCGGCGCGCTCCTCCCAGCGGGCGACGTCGGACACCTGGAGCACGGGCTCGGCGAGCTCGCCGTCCTGCAGGGCGCGGCCCAGCTCGGCGAGGAACAGGCCGGCCGCCCAGCCGTCCATGGCGGCGTGGTGGACGGTGAACAGCAGCTCGTGCCGGCCGTCGCCGGTGCGCAGGGCGAGGGCGCGCAGCAGCCGGCCCCGGGCGAGGTCGAGCGGCCGGGCGGCCTCGGTGCGCAGCGCCGCGTCCAGCTCCTCCTCCCCCGCGCCGGTGAGGTCCAGCAGCGGGACCTCGACCGGGTAGGGCGGGCGGACCTCCGCGACCACGTCGCCGTCCTGGCCGCCCAGCGCGGTGCGCAGCACCTCGTGGCGGCGGACCACCTCGGTCAGCGCCCGGCCGAGCGCGGCGAGGTCCAGCGCGCCGACGGCCCGGATCCGCAGCGGCACGTTGTAGAGCGCACTGCCGGGCTGGACGGACTCGTGCAGCCAGAGTTCGCGCTGGAAGGAGGTGGCGCGGGCGGGCAGTGCGGCCTCGCGGACGGGCGGGGCGACCGAGGGGCGGCCTCCGCCGCCGTTGGCCACCCGGACGGCGAGCGCGGCGACGGTCGGCGCGGCGAAGAACTCGGCCAGCGGGACGCGGGTGCCGTACTCCCGCTCGATGCGGGCGAGCAGGCCGGCGGCCAGCAGCGAGTGACCGCCGAGGTCGAGGAAGACGTCGTGGACGCCGACCTCGGGGACGCCGAGCAGGCCGCGCCACAGCTCGGCGATCCGGGTCTCGACGGGGGTGCGCGGCGCGACGAACAGCTCCGCGCCTCCCCGGCTGCGGGCGACCGGCGGCAGCGCCTTGCGGTCGGTCTTGCCGTTGGGCGTGAGCGGCAGCCGGGCCAGGACGCCGACGGCCAGCGGCACCATGTAGCCGGGCAGCGCGGCGGCGCAGTGGGCGCGCAGTTCGGCGGCGGTCGGCTCGGCGGCGCCGGGCGCGGGCTGGACGAAGGCGGCCAGGTAGTCGCCGGCCTCGTCCTGCTGGACGACGGCGGCGGCGGCCTCGACGGCGGGGTGGGCGGCGAGCACCGCCTCGATCTCGCCCAGCTCGACCCGGAACCCGCGCACCTTCACCTGGTGGTCGACCCGGCCGTGGTACTCCAGGTTCCCGTCCGGCAGGCGGCGGACGAGGTCCCCGGTGCGGTAGCAGCGCTCGCCGCCGACGGTGACGAACCGCTCCGCGGTGAGGTCCGGGCGGCCGTGGTAGCCGCGGGCCAGGCCCTCGCCGGCGAGGTAGAGCTCGCCGATGCCGCCGTCCGGCACGGCGGCCTGCCGCTCGTCGAGGACGTGGCCGGTGGTGCCGGTCAGCGGGCGGCCGATCACGGGTTCGCCGCGCTCGTCGCGGCCGACCAGCGACCAGGTGGAGTAGACGGTGTCCTCGGTGGGCCCGTACAGGTTGTACAGGCGCTCGACCTGCGGCTGGGCGTAGACCTGGTCGGCCAGGTGGCGCGGGAGTGCCTCGCCCGCGAGGTTGACCACGCGTACGCCGCCCGGCAGACCCCCTCCGCCGGGCAGGCCGGCACCGCGCAGCAGTGCGGCCATCGCGCTGGGCACGGTGTTGACCAGGGTCACGGCGTCACGGGCGGGCAGCTCGGGCAGCGCAAGGACGTTCTCGGCCACCACGACCGCGCCGCCGACGGCGAGCGGGAAGAACAGCTCGTACACCGAGATGTCGAAGCAGACCGAGGTGCCGAACAGCACGCCGGCCACGTCGGCGGCGCTGTAGGTCCCGGCGGCCCAGCGGAGCATGGCGTTGACGCCGCCGCAGGTCACCGCGACACCCTTGGGGCGGCCGGTGGAGCCGGAGGTGTAGAGCACGTAGGCGAGCGCGTCGGCCGTGTGGGCGGCCGGGGCGAGCGGTGCGGTGGGGCTGTCGCCGTCGGTGTACAGCAGGGTGGCGCCGGCGCCGGCCAGCAGGTGCTCGTGCGCCCGGTCGGTGACCACGACGGGCGCCTGCGCGTCGCCGATCACCAGCTCCAGCCGGTCCTGCGGGTACGCCGGGTCCAGCGGCACGTACGCGCCGCCTGCGCGCAGTACCGCCAGCAGGGTGACCACGAGGTCCGCCGATCGCGGGAGGCAGACCCCCACCAGCGTCTCGGCGCGCACCCCGGCGCCGGCCAGCCGGCCGGCCAGCGCGTCGACCGCGGAGTCCAGTTCCCGGTAGGTCAGGCTCCGCTCGCCGTCGATCACGGCGACGGCCTCGGGCGTCCGTCTGACCTGGGCGCCTAGCAGATCGGCCGGCGATGCGATCGGGTCGAACGGAGGAAGTCCCGTCGAACTCATCAACTCTCCTGAGGGATGGCCCTGCGCCGACTTGTGGTCGGCGAGAAATGGGCGGTGTGCCCTCGGAGATGGTGGGGTAAGGATCTTCGAATGGCCAGCACATTTCCCACACTCGTTCGATATGCCGGAAAGATCACCCCTTTCTCTGCGCTGAGCGGTACGCCTGGGTGACGGTTCGTCGGCCATCTTTCACGGACCGTCAGCACTGGTGACATCCGAACGCATTGGCGCTACCTTCATTCCAGCCACGGACCGCTCCCGGCGCGCACCCCCGGCGCCCCGCCCGCCGCGATCTCTTGGCGTTCCCTTTACCCTGCCTCGTCGTCGGCACGCCGCCCCTGCCACTGCCTCCGCCTGCACCGTTGCCGCTCCCGCCGCCGCAGTGGGGCCGGCCGGCGCCGGAACCCGTGCCCCCGGGCCCCCGCGACCCGCCGACAGGGCGCGGGTGCGCACCGGGGCCCGGAGGCCGCACTGCCCCGACCCGGAGCGCGGCACTCCCCCGAGGGGCCAGAATGGACGCCATGTCCCGACGCCGACCCGCGCCCCGCGCCGCCGCCCCCGCACCCCGGCTGCTGCCCTCCTCGCCCTGCCCGTGCGGCCTGTCCGCCTCCTACGGCGACTGCTGCGGCCGCTACCACCGCGGCCAGGCCGCGGCGCCGACCGCCGAGGCGCTGATGCGCTCGCGCTTCAGCGCCTTCGCCGCCCACGACGAGGCCTACCTGCTGCGCAGCTGGCACCCCGACACCCGGCCGGCCACGGTAGATTTCGACCCCGGGCTGCGCTGGGTCCGCCTGGAGGTGCTCTCCACCACGGACGGCGGGCGGTTCCACGCCGAGGGCACGGTCGCCTTCCGCGCCCACTACACCGAGGGCCGGGAGGAGGGCGTCCTGACCGAGCACAGCCGGTTCGTGCGCCACGAGGGCGCCTGGGTGTACCTCGACGCGCTCACCCTGGACTGACGGCCGCCCGGTCCCGGCGGCGGCCGTGCCCGGCGGCGGCCGCCGCTACAGGTAGTCGTCCAGGCGGGCGAGGGTGAATCCCTGTGCGGTGACCTCGTTCACGACCTTGCGGAGCAGGTCGGGCATCGTGCCGTTCCACAGGTCGGTACCCCGGAAGTGGGTGAGGATGATGTCGCCGGGGTGCAGCCGCTGGTCCTCGTACCGGTACTCGACGTGGTCGGGGAACGCCTCCTCGTTCCAGAGCGGCACGGCCTCGATCCCGCAGGAGGCGGCGGCCCGCAGGGTGTCGTCGTTGTACTCGCCGTACGGGGGCCGGAACAACCGGGGGCGGACGCCGATCTGCTGCTCCAGCTGGTCCTGCTGGCGGCAGATCTCGTCGCGCTGCGTGGCGTAGTCCAGCACCTTCAGGTTGCGGTGGTTGATGGTGTGGTTGTTCACCGCGTCGCCCTGGGCGGCGAGCTTGCGGAAGTAGCCGTAGTCCGAGCGGGCCAGGTAGTCGGCGACGAAGGTGCTGAGCGGAACCCCGAGCTCGTCCGCCATCCGGGAGAAGTCCGGGTCCTTCTCGGCCCCGTCGTCGACGGTCAGGAAGACGATCTTCCGGTCGGTCGGAACGCGGTACACCACCGGGGGCAGCCCCTCCTGGAGCTTCACCCCCTGTACCGGCTTCAGTTCCGGCTTCACCAGGGGCGGCTGTGGCGCCCGCGGCGGCAGCTGCTCCAGCCCCCACCGGTGCGCGGTCTCCAGCCCGGCGCGCACGGCCGCCTCCCGCCGGGCCACCGCCTCGCCACTGCTCTCCTCCTCGGCGCGGGCCAGCCCCGGCAGGGCCAGCGGCGCGGCCGGCGGCCTGGGCACGCCCCGGTCCGCGGCCGCGCCGGCCCCCGAGGACGGACCGCCCTGCCCCTTCTCCGGCCGGCCCGCCGCGCCGGGGGGCCCGGCGCTGACGCAGGCTCCCGCGGGCGGGCCGGCCGCCCCGCCCGGCACCGCGCAGCCGGCGGCCGCCGCGGCGAGGCCCCGCGGCGCCGCGC
>NZ_JBHJUK010000215.1:0-11323 GCF_042266225.1 Kitasatospora sp. NPDC056181 | reverse complement strand
CCCCCCGCCCCCCCCCCCCGCCCCCTCAGCGCCAGGGCGCCGGGGCGTGGGCCGCCAGCTGAAGCTCGCGGCCACCGCCCTCGGGAGCCGGCGTGCCGCGCGGCGGGCCCAGGCGGAGCCGGTCGCCGACGGCGGTGTGCTCGACCAGGGCCTCGTCGACTCCGCCCGCGCCCGCGCCCGTGCCGCGGACGTGGAACTCCAGCTCGTTGTCCGCGCGCGGCACGCGGCTCATCGGGTACTGCCGCCAGGAGTGCGGCAGCAGCGGGTGCTCGACCGTGCCGTACTGGCCGGCCCGGTACGGGTACGGCTCGCCGGTGCGCACCCTCAGCACCGCGAGGTCGGGGCGGCGGCGCTCGTGACCGACCACCACGGCGTGCCAGTACGGGGGTTCGGTGAGCGCGGACTCGGCGCCCGCCACCATCGCCCCGACGGCGAAGCGCAGCATCCGCACCCAGGCCGCCTCCAGCTCCTCCGTCCACCGGGAGCCGGCGCGGTACCGGAGCGCCTCGCAGAGCGCCTCCTCGAAGGCCTCGTAGTGGACCGGCCGGACGCCCAGCTTGCGGTGGTCGCGGCCGAGCCGGGCGAGCGTGTCGGCGAGCTCGTCGGTCCGGTGGAGGTGTTCGATCACATGGGTGAACATCCGCTCCAGGTGGGCCTGTTGGAACTCCATCGAGGAGGGGAAGAGGCCGCGCAGGAAGGGCCGGCGCCGGAACATGGAGTCGTAGAGGTGGTCGATGAGGTCCGCGAACGGGGCGACCGGGCCGAGGTTGTCCAGGATCAACCGCTGGTCGGCGACGCCGTCGTAGGGCATGCCGTCGTGGGGCGCACCGCCATGGGGAAGAGCGGCTCGGGGCGTTCCGGCTTGCGCCGCCCCGGCCGACGGCGGCGACGACTGCGACAACTGCGACGACGGGGCAAGGATCTGGCGACGCAGGAGCATGGCGTGGTGGCGTGCGATCAACTGGTCGTACTCGGTGGCGGTGCTGACGATCTCCATGATCGAAAGCCTAACCAGCCGTCAGATTGCCTCTGTTCAGCGTGAGTTCACCCAGCCGAAGGGACTTCTGCCGATTCCGGGCAGGGGTGGGCCCTGACCGCCGCAGGTCCATTACACGGCCGGGCGGAAGGGCCGGGGTAGGGCCGGTGGTCCCGGCGGGAGCGGGACCACCGGACTAACGGGACGCCTCCGGAGAGGACTTCCGGCCCGTCGACGCGGCGCCAGGCCCACCCGTGGACGGGTCGCCCGACAGATCGCCCGACACCTCGACCACCCTGTCGGCCTCCCGCCCGACCTCCCCGTCCCCCGACGGGCCGGTCGCCGCCCAACTGGCCAGCAACCGCAGCGACTCGGCCGAGGTGGAGCCGGGATCGGCGTGGTACGTCACCAGCACCAGGTCGGGCTCACCCGCCGGGCGCAGCGTCTCGTAGCGCAGGGTGAGCCGGCCGACCACCGGGTGGTGCAGTTCCTTGGTGCCGTGGCCCTTGTCGCGGATGTCGTGGGCGGCCCAGAGACGGCGGAAGTCGGCGCTCTTGAGGGAGAGTTCACCGATCAGCGAGGCCAGTCGGGGGTCGTCGGGGTCGCGCCCGGCGTCCAGCCGCAGGATCCCGACGACGTCCGTGGCCTTGCCCTCCCAGTCGTCGTACAGCTCGCGCGCGGCGGGGTCGAGGAAGACGTGCCAGGCCATGTTGCACTGCTCCGGCGGCATCGCCGAGTAGTCGCCGAGCAGGGCGTTGCCGAGCCGGTTCCAGCCGATGATGTCCAGCCGCCGCCCGAGTACGTAGGCGGGCACGCCCTCCATCGCGTCGAGCAGCTGCTGCAGCGCCGGCCGGACCTGCTGCGGGCGGCTGGACGCGGCGCGCCCCGTCCGGCGCCGGGCGGGCTTGGTGATCCGCTGGAGGTGCTCGCGCTCGGCCTGGGTGAGCCGCAGGGCGCGGGCGATCGAGTCCAGCACGGCGACGGAGACGGACTCCCCGTGGCCCTGTTCGAGCCGGATGTAGTAGGCCGTGCTCACGCCCGCCAGCTGCGCCAACTCCTCCCGTCGCAGTCCGGGGACGCGGCGGCGGGTGCCGTGGTCGGGCAGGCCGACGTCCTCGGGGCGCAGCCGGGCCCGCCGCGACCGGAGGAATTCGCTGAGTTCGGTGCGCTGGTCCATGCGGCCCAGTATGAGGGTGAGCCTGCCAGTCGTACGTTGGCCGTGCGTACGACAAGCTCTGATCTGGTTGCCCGGACCGGGTCGGCGCAGGCTGAAGCACATGACGAACACGACGGACACGACGAACGCCGGAACGAGCACCACGAGCACCAAGGGCACCACGAGCACCACGGACACCGCACAGCCGCGGATGGTCTCCGCGTACGCCGCCCCGGCCCCGAAGGCGCCGCTGGAGAAGACCACCGTCGCGCGCCGGGCCGTGGGCGAGCACGACATCCTGATCGACGTCCGCTTCGCGGGCATCTGCCACTCCGACATCCACCAGGTCAGCGAGGACTGGGGCGACGGCATCTTCCCGATGGTGCCGGGCCACGAGATCGCCGGCGTGGTCGCCGAGGTCGGCCCGGGTGTGACCCGCTGGGCAGTCGGGGACCGGGTCGGCGTCGGCTGCTTCGTCGACTCCTGCCGGGAGTGCGACAACTGCCTGGCCGGGCTCCAGCAGTACTGCTCCGGCACCCCGGGCGCCGTCTTCACCTACAACGGCGTGGGCCGCGACGGCGAGCCGACGTACGGTGGCTACTCCTCGCAGCTGGTGGTGGACGAGGGGTACGCACTGCGCATCCCGGACGCACTGCCGCTGGACGTCGCCGCGCCGCTGCTCTGCGCCGGCATCACGCTGTACTCGCCGCTCACCCACTGGGGCGCGGGCCCGGGCAAGAAGGTCGCGATCGTGGGCCTCGGCGGGCTCGGGCACATGGGCGTGAAGATCGCGCACGCCAAGGGCGCCGAGGTCACCGTGCTCAGCCAGTCGCTGCGCAAGCGGGAGGACGGTCTGCGGCTCGGCGCTGACCACTACCGCGCCACCTCCGACCCGGCCACCTTCACCGAGCTGGCCGGCAGCTTCGACCTGATCGTCAACACCGTCTCGGCCGACCTCGACCTGAGCGCCTACCTCGGCCTCCTGCGCACCGGCGGCACACTGGTCCAGGTCGGGGCGCCGGAGAAGCCCGTCAGCGTGAACGCCCACGCACTGCTGGTCGGCCGCAAGTCGCTGTCCGGCTCGATGATCGGCGGCCTCCCGGAGACCCAGGAGATGCTGGACTTCTGCGCCGCCCACGGCATCGGCGCCGAGATCGAACTGATCAACGCCGACCAGATCAACGAGGCCTACGAGCGGGTTCTGTCCAGCGACGTCCGCTACCGCTTCGTCATCGACACCTCGACGATCTGAGCACTGCGAGCAGCCCCTTCCTCCTACAGGAAGGGGCTGTCCGCTCTCGCCCCCGCGCGCCTGACTGCCGATACGGAAGTCCCCTGTCGCCTGAGACCCGGAGGGCCGATGGAGAGCGCCAGATCAATGGCCACGGAATGCTTCGCCGCGCATTTCCACCATGACGGCATCCCTTTTCCGACCATCTGATCGTCGCCAGCCGCAGCCGACTGGAACACGGGACGTCGGACCTGGATTTCCGGAACGCCACTTGAGCGATGAGGTCAGTTCACGGCGCCCCGCCCCCGGTGCTCTCCCATCACCGGGGGTGGGGCGCCGCGTCTTTGGGTGGAGCCGGGTCAGGCTTCGGCCGGGCCGGGTGCCTTGGTGGCTGGTGAGCGGCGGAGCCGGCGGCGGCGTGGGGGCTGGTCGGGGAGCCAGCCGAAGGTGAGGCAGGCGCCCAGGACTCCGATGATCATGCCGACCAGGAAGCCGCCCAGGTTGGAGGTGATCCAGCTGGCCAGCGAGCTGAGGACGGCGAGGACGGAGTAGAACAGCCGTTGGGCGGGGTTGAGCAGGATCAGCACGCCGCAGACCGTCATCACGACCGGTACCAGGTAGCCGGCCAGACCCTGCATCCCGATGTGCAGGACGACGGGCAGCGGGGCCCGCAGGGTGAAGAGGATCTCCGCGCCGCCCAGCAGCACCAGCACACCGCCCCAGAACGGCCGCCGGCCCCGCCAGCCTCGCCAGCCCCCGGATGCGGGCGTTGCGTCAGGCACCGCGGGCCGGCCCGGTGCGCCGGCCTGTTCGGGTGCCCCGTCGGCGTCGGGTACGGGATCGGCGGCCACCGTCAGCAGCCCTCCGAGCTGAAGCTCAGCCGCAGGTTGGGCAGCTTGAACGCCCCTGCGGTGGTGGCGTAGTTGTGCTGCCGCAGGTTCTTGATGGTGACGGTGTCGGCCTGTTGCCCGAACACGCCCGGCAAGCCCTTCACGCCCGCCTTGGTGTAGGTGCTGGCGTCGCCGCCGATCTCGATGTTCTTGAACGACGCGTCGCCGGAGAGCAGGTCCGAGTCGGTGGTGAGGTCGGTGGCGGTGACGGGGGTGCCGCCGTCGCCGGCCCTGATCAGCAGGTTGATGCCGCCGAGGTCGACGCTCTGGCAGAGTTTGGTCAGCTCGGCCTGCTTGATCGCCGAGACGGCGACCAGTACCTGGCCGCCGGTGTCGCCGGCGTTCGGGCTGCCGTCGATCATGTGGTCCAGGCTGCCGAACTGCTCGAAGCCGACGCCGTCCAGACTGTCGGCGGTGACGGTGAACGGCATCCCGGAGATGGCGAACTGGGCGGCGAGCACGCCCTGCGCCGTGAGGGTCATCAGGACGGCACCGACGGCGACGGCGGGAACGGCCATCAGCGCGGTGCGCCGAAGCCGGACCCTCCCTCTCGTTCCGGCGGGTGTCCCGGTGGTTTCGGCTGTGGGGGCGGCGTCCTCGGACGTGGCCATGTGTGCTCCCTCGGGTGGTGGGATGTGCAGGCACTGGCACGTTGCCCTGGCGCGGACAGCGTTCTGCGGCCCGGCCGGTGGGCCGCCCCTTGGCAGCGGGGCGGGCCGGTCGGACCGCAGTCGGTAACTGGAAAGCTACTGCCCGGTATCCGGCGGGTCAATACGGGTGCACGAAGGATCACTCACGGGCATTTCTGACGCACCGTCACCCGGCTGTGGCGAAGCCGAGAGCCGGCGGACCGCCTCTGCCGGACCGAGGAACGGCGCCAGGCAGAAGAGGCTCAACGCCGGTAGCAGATCTGGAAGTTGCTCGGTCCGCCCGGCGTCCACCGCGCGGTGCAGAGTGCGATAGACGCCGCCGACCACCGCGTCCACCAGCACCTCCCCCTCTACACCGCCGGGGGATTCGGGCACCTCGGCGAAGAACGCCCGGAAGCGGCTGAGGAGTTGGGTGATCTCATGGCGCCCGGCCGGGCCCACCGCCTCGATCTCGATGACCGCCATGGTGGCGAACGCCGGCACGCCCGCCAGCAGGCCGAGCAGCGCACGCAGGGCCTCGCGGATTCCGGTGCACCAGTCGGGCGCCGCTGCGAACGCCGCCGCCATCCGCCGCATCACCACCCCGGTGCCGTACCGGTGAGCAGCGAGGAAGGCGTCCTCCTTGCCGCTGAACAGCTCGTAGAAGACCGGCCTGGTCACGCCCGCCGCGCGGCAGATGTCGCTCACCGTGGCGTGCTGGTACCCGTGTTGCGCCACGGTGTGGACCAGGCCGTCGAGCAGCCGCTCGCGCTGGGTGGCCGCGACCACCCCGGGCGGCAGCCGGCTCGGGCCGCGCTTGATGGAGCGGGCCGGGTCACGGCCGGTGCGCGCGCCCGGCAACAGCAGCGCCTCGGCGCCTTGGAGGGCATCCCGGTTCATCGCCAACTCCTGTGCTCTGTATTGACATTGACGCAAGGGCTGGTTTACAACACTCGCAGGTTTCCCACTCGCGGCATCAGCCGCCGGGGGCCTTCACGCGTTCCGACTGTTCAGTATGGCGAACGCATGCGCCGGTGGCAGCCGTCGGCATGCACCCCACGCACTCCCTGCACCTCCTCGCCGTACGGGCGGGCCCGTGGCGCCGGACCCGCCGCACCACCGGACGCACCTTCCCCCACAGTGCACCGCCGGCGTGCCGGCACGCGCCACCACGCATCACCACGCGCCGCCCGGCACCCACTCCGCCGCGCCCGCCGCGGCACCCCTGCGTCACCCGCCGCGCGTAGCACCACGCGTACCACCGCGCGACTTCCGCAGGCTCCCCCACCCAGAACTCCGCACGGAGAGAGGCACCCCATGCGCATCCGCCGCACCCTCGGCGCCGCGGCACTCGCCGCCATCGCCCTGGCCACCGCCGCCGTCACCCCCGCCCAGGCCGCCGGTCCCGCCGTACTGACCTACGGCGGCCTCGGCGCCGCCGGCACCGACGTCGCCGTCGGCGACGTCCTGACCGCCAACCTGGCCTCCGGCAGCTACGCGACCTTCTACTCCAGCGCGACCGGGACGAGCGGCATCAAGTGTGCCGTCTCCTCCTTCTCCGCCACCGTCACCGGCAACCCGGCCGCGCCGGGCGTGGCCACGGAGCAGCTCAACAGCCACACCTTCGGTTCCTGCACCGCCAACGTCATCGGCGTCATCTCCGTGCAGAGCATCACGGTCAACAACCTGCCCTACACCAACTCGGTGAGCGACGCCGCGGGCAACCCCGTCACTCTCAGCCCGACCGCCGGCCCGCTTCAGACCACGGTGGTGCTGAACACCATCCTCGGCCCCACGACCTGCGTCTACCGTGCGCCCGGGAACATCTCCGGCACGACCAACAACACCGGGCAGACCATCGGGTTCGCCTCCCAGGCGTTCGCCAAGGTCTCCGGCCCCAGCACCTGCTTCGCCACCGGCTACTTCTCCGCCACCTACGGGCCGGTCGTCGACAGCTCGGTCGCGGGCAGCCCGCACATCTACGTCAACTGACGCCCGGCTCCGCCCGCTGACGTCCGACCGGCAGAAGTGAACCGGCCGACGTGAGCCGGCGGAGCAGCGGTCGGCCGGACCGATGGACGGTCCGGAGAACGGACGGCCGGAACAGCGAGCGGCGTGCGGCACCCTTGGTGGCGCACGCCGCCTTCCCCGTTCCCGGGTGACGGCAACGGTGAGCCCGAGCCTCCGCACCCCTGCAACCCCGCGACCCCGCTACCCTGCGACCCTGCGGCCCCGCGACCGCCCGACCCGGGACAGCGAAGTGACCGGCCGGTAGGGTGCGGAGCACAGACGCACCGGGCAGGGCTATCGACGGGGAGTGGAGCACATGGGCGGCGACGGCACCGGGTTCTTCGAGTCGGCGGCGGACGCCAAGGCCAGGCTCGCCGAGGTTGGATACCTGGCCTCCACCGCGGTGGCCACCACCGTCTTCCTCGCCGACCGGCTGGGCAAGCCGCTGCTGGTCGAGGGCCCGGCCGGGGTCGGCAAGACCGAACTGGCCAAGGCCGTGGCCGAGATCGGCCGGGCGCGGCTGGTCCGGCTCCAGTGCTACGAGGGCATCGACGAGGCCCGCGCGCTCTACGAGTGGAACCACGCCAAGCAGCTCCTGCGGATCACCGCCGGCCGGGACGAGGGCTGGGACCAGGCCCGCACCGACATCTTCGGCGAGGAGTTCCTGCTCACCCGCCCGCTCCTGACCGCCATCCGCGGCGACGAGCCGACCGTGCTGCTGATCGACGAGATGGACAAGGCCGACGTCGAGGTGGAGGCGCTGCTCCTGGAGGTACTGAGCGACTTCCAGGTCACCGTCCCGGAACTGGGCACCATCGCGGCCACCCGGCGGCCTTTCGTCCTGCTCACCTCCAACGCCACCCGCGAGCTGTCCGAGGCGCTGCGCCGCCGCTGCCTCTTCCTCCATCTCGACTACCCGGCGGCCGAGTTGGAGCGCCGGATCGTCCGCATGAAGGTCCCCGGCCTGGACGCCACGCTGGCCGAGTCCCTGGTACGGGTGGTCGGCGCGCTGCGGGCGATGGAGCTGCGCAAGGCACCGTCGGTGGCCGAGACCATCGACTGGGCCCGCACCCTGCTCGCACTCGGCGCGGACACCCTGGACGAGGCCGTCGTCCGCGACACCCTCGGGGTGATCCTCAAGCACCAGGACGACATCCTGAAGGCCACCCGGAAGCTCACCCTGGCATGAGTGTTCCGGCAGAACCGGACAGGTCCGGAACGACTGCGACCCGAACGGCTGCAACGGGTGCAGTCGCAGCCGAGGCAAGCACGGCCGTGGCAGGTACAGCCGGCGCCGGTACAACCGGAGCAGATACCGCCGGAGCAGGTACAGCCGGCGCCGGTGAGGCCCCCGGTACGGCCGACCTCGCCGCCCGGCTCACCGGCATGGTCCGGGCACTGCGCGGCCACGGGCTGCGGATCGGGCCGGCCGAGACGGTGGACGCGGCCGCCGTGGCCGACGTCCTCGGCCTCGCCGACCGGGAGCAGCTGCGGGCCGGCCTGGCCGCCGCGCTGCTCCGCTCCGAAGGCCAGCGCGGCGTCTACGACGCGACGTTCGACCTGTACTTCCCGGCCGGCGTCGGCGCCCCCGAGGCCGCCCGGGACGGCTCCGCGGAGGGCGACGAGGCCACCCCGGAGGCCGTCCGGGAGGACCTGCGGGAGCGGCTCGCCGCTGCACTGGCCGCCGACGACCGGGCCGCCCAGGCCCGCCTGGCCGGCGAGGCGGTGGCCGCGTTCGGCCGGTACGGCGTCGGCTCGGCCCCCGGCTCGGACGGGTGGTCCGCCCACCAGACGCTCGGCCGGCTCGCGCCCGAGACCCTGCTGGCCCGCGTCCTGGCGGCGCTGCGCGACGGCCCCGCCCCCGACACCCCGGCGGACGTCTCCGACCGCCTCCTGGCCGACGAGATCCGCCGGCGCATCCAGGGCTTCCGCGCCATGGTCGGCACCGAGGCCCGCCGCCGGGTCGCCGAACTGCGCGGCACCGAGCGGATCGCCGAACGCGCCGTCGCCCCCAGTGCCGACCGGATCGACTTCCTCGCGGCCGGCCGTGACCAGCTCGCCGAACTGCGCCGCACCGTGCACCCGTTGGCACGGAAGCTGGCCACCCGGCTGGCCGCGCGGCGGCGCCGGGCCGCCCGCGGCGAGATCGACCTGCGCCGCACCCTGCGCCGTTCTCTCTCCACCGGCGGCGTGCCGCTGCGCCCGGCGTACCGGCTGCGCCGACCGGCCCGGCCGGAGATCGTGCTGCTCTGTGACATCTCCGGTTCGGTGGCCGGCTTCGCCGACTTCACGATGCTGCTGGTGCAGGCGATGAGCGACCAGTTCAGCAAGGTGAGGGTGTTCGCCTTCGTCAACCGCACCGCCGAGGTGACCGGGCTGCTGGCCAAGGACGGCGGCGCCGATCCGGCCGTACTCGCCCGCCGCATCCTCACCGAGGCCAAGGTGATGGGCCACCACGGCAACAGCGACTATGGCTCGGCCCTCGGCGAGTTCGCCGAGCACCACCTGGACGCGGTCGGCCCGCGCACCAGCGTGCTGGTGCTCGGCGACGCCCGCAACAACCACCGGGACCCGAACGTCCCCGCGCTGCGCCTGATCGCCTCGCGGGCCCGACGGGTGTACTGGCTCAACCCGGAACAGCCCTCGCTCTGGGGCTCCGGCGACTCCGCGGCACTCGCGTACGCGGAGGCGGTGGAGATGCACTCCTGCCGCAACGCCCGCCGGCTCGGCGAGCTGATCACCCGGCTGCTGCCGGTCTGACGTGCCGCCGGGCTGCTGCGCCACCGTGCCGCCCGGCCGCCATGGGCGTCGCGGCGTCGCGGTCCCACAGCGGCGCGATCCCACGGCAGCGCGGCGTCGCGGCGTCGCGGCCGAACGACACAACAACACAACGGCAGCAGCCGTGCCGGCTGCGCCGCATCAGGCCGCCGGCTCCCTGACGGCGCGCTGTTGCTGCGGCAGCTGGGCATCGAGGGCCGCGGTCAGTGCCCGGACCGTCGGCCGGGCGTCCGGGTCGGGCCGGAGGCAGGCATCGATCGCTGCGGCGAGGCCGTGGGGCAGCCGCCGACGCGTCGCGACCGGGGGCGCCGCCGCCTCAAGTTGCGGGTACCAGAAGTCCGCGTCGGCGTCATCCTCGCCGTCCACGCCGTCCACGCCGTCCACGCCGTCCGCGTCGTACGAGCCGTACGCGTCGTACGGGCCGTCGGAGTCGTAGCCACCCTCGACGGTCTCCCCCGGGTCGAAGGGGACGTCGCCGGTGGCGGCCTCGTACAACGTGGTGCCGATGCCCCAGACGTCCGCGGCCGGGGTGAGCGCACCGCCGCGGGCCTGCTCCGGGGCGAGGTAGCAGAAGGTGCCGACCCCGGCGCGGCCCGGCCCCGGCGGGCGGGCGATGCTCAGGTCGAGGACCTTGGCGCGGCGGCAGTCGATCACGACGTTGGAGGGCTTCAGATCGAGGTGCAGCAGGCCCTGGCCGTGCAGGTAGTGGACGGCCGAGCACAGGTGCAGGCCGAGTTGGGCCAGGTCGTCGGCGGCCAGGCGGTGGCGGCGGCGCTCGATGACGTGGGCGAGCGTCTCACCGGTGAGGGTCTCCAGCACCACGAACGGCTCCGGTGACTCGACCGTCTCGTAGGCACGGACCAGGTGCGGGTGGGTGAACGCCTGGAGCCAGCGGCCTTCCTGCAGCAGGCGCTCGCGCAGCCGCCGGTCATGGCGCCGGTCCGGTCGCAGGACCTTCACCACGCACCGGCAGTCCCGCTCCTCGCTCCACGCGTCGTAGAGGTCCAGCCAGCCGGTGCGGCAGAGGTGCGCAAGTACCTGGTATCCCGGTGCGACGATCGTTCCGGCCTCCAGCGGCGGCAGGTCCGGCGCCTTGGTCCGGCTCATGTCCTCGCCTCCCATCGTGCGGTGGCGGCCTCACCCGCCGTGCCGTGCCCGTCGACGCCCGCTCGGTGCAGCACCTCCACCGCGTGGTCCGGCAGACCGTGCATCCGGTTCAGTCGCGCGTAGGCGGCACTGCGCGCGAGCAGTGTGTCGTGGGTGCCGCAGTCGGCGACCCGGCCGCCCTGGAGCAGCACGATCCGGTCGGCGTTGCGGACGGTGAGCAGGTTGTGGGAGATGATGATCGTCGTCCGGCCGGTCATCAGCAGCTGAAGCGGTTCGAGGATCCGCAGACCCGACTCGGCGTCCAGGCCGGCGGTCGGTTCGTCGAGGATGAGGACGGGTGCGTCCCTCACCATCGCGCGGGCGATCGCCAGTCGCTGGCGCTGCCCGCCGGAGAGCAGTCTGCCCTGCTGGCCGACCACTGTGTCGTAGCCGTCCGGCAGCCGGATGACGAACTCGTGCGCGTCGGCGGCCCCGCCCGCACGGCCCAGAGGAACACCAGCCACTACCAGGCGCACCCGGAGGCTCAAGAGAAGCGCAAATAATAAG
>NZ_JBHJUK010000214.1:0-11334 GCF_042266225.1 Kitasatospora sp. NPDC056181 | reverse complement strand
GGCGGTGGCAGTAGGCGTCCCGTCGGCGGCGTAGCGGGTGATCAGCTGGTAGCCGAAGTTCTGCTCGGCGGGCTCCGCCGAGCCGGTCGCGTGCGCGCGGTAGCGCCGCAGGCCGGCCAGCACGTACGTGTCGCCGGCCGCCGTCGCCACCGCGTGGTCGGCCCTGAAGCCCCATCCGCCGGCTTCGGGATCGAGGCGGTGGAGGCCCAGCAGGGAAGCGGGCGCGGTGATCGGCAGCAGTGTCATGACCTGCATCCTCTCCCCTGCCACCGACAGCGGAGCAGGCCACCCCCTCACACGTCCCCGCAGCTCACCGACGTAGATGGCCCGGGTGCGTCGGAGGAGCCGTCATGTCGCCCGGGCGTGCGTCTGCTCACTCCCGGCCGCCAGGTGTCGGCCGCGCTCCAGAGTTCGCCCCACAGCGGTCGCGGGCGGCGGGTCGGGTGGTGGTGGCTCCGTTCGGTCACGGGGGCCTCCCGGGCCGGGCGGGTGAGCTGAGGTGCCAGGCCCGCCCGCCCGCCCGCCCACCCGCCCACGCCGGGCTACAGGAGCCGGAGGCAGTCCAGGGCGAGGTAGGCGGCGGCGGTGTCGGTCATCTCGCCCCTGCGGAGCACGCGGGTGCGGAACTCGGGCAGGGGCAGGGTGACCACGTCGATGAACTCCGTGCGCTCCGGGGTCGGCTCGGCGACCTTGACGCAGTTGGTCGCGAAGAAGGCGACGCGCAGGGCGTCGGAGTAGGCGTCGTGCCAGTACGGTCCGGCGGCGTTGACCTCGCCCCGGTAACCGGTCTCCTCCAGCAGTTCCCGGGCGATGGCCTCGGCCGCCTGCTCGCCGGGTTCGATGAAGCCGCCGGGCAGTTCGTACAGCACGCGGTCCGGGCCGGGCCGGTACTGGCGGGCCAGGATGACGTGCTGGTCGGGGGTGAGGGCCAGCACCGCACCGGCCGGGCGCTCACGCTTGAGGTAGAACTCCTCCTTCCGTCCGTCGGGCAGCTCGAAGTCGACACGGTCGACGGACCGCCCGAACTTGCTGAACTTGGTGGTGCGTTCGATCTCGCGCCACGACGCGGTGGTGTCGGCCATGGCCAGGACTGTACGACCCGGGGCCCGGCCCGGGTGCTCGGTGCGCCTCCGGCCGGCAGCCGGACCCTGACGGCGGGTGGGGCGCGTCCAGCAAACCACCGGATCGGGTGACGGTGGCAGGGCAGATCCGCAGGCGGTCCGGGCGCCGCTCGCTACGACTCGACCAGCGCAGCAGCACCCGGGCCGAACTCGCCCGACCAGGCCGGATCCATCACTTCACGGCACCACATGGACTCCGGCTCCAGCACGCCGAGCACCTCATCCGAAGGATCGACAGCGTTCAGTCCGTTTCCGGGTCCAGCCACGGGTAGCCGATCTCGGAGATGTCCTCAGCCAGGTCCGCCAAGCTGACCTCAGGGTTCAGCAACGACACGAGTTCCTGGTCCAGCGGCCGCAAGGCCTGAACCTGGCTCACCGCCCCCAGGTCGATGGAGACCTCGTAGTACTCCTCGGCGAAACGCTGGAACGCCTCCGGCGAACGGTCGACCAGGAGGCTGAACAGGCTCGTCGCCCCGTCAGGATCGACAGCACCCTCGGGGAAGTCGATCGTCCCGTGGTGCCACCGCTCGTCGGTCGGCCCCCGCCACAAGCAGGCCGTCACGACGGGCACCCCCTCGTCGTCGGTGAACGCCGGCTCCTCGACGAAGGGCTTGAAGAGCTCGGGGACCTCGTCGACAACGCCCGGCCAGGGCTCGCCGTCGTTGCCGAAGGGGCTCATCGGCGATTCGTGATCGAAGCCCCGCACATAGGCCCCGGCCGCCGAGAAGACGATCGAGTACTCGTCTCCCGACCCGTTGCGCATCGACGCCATCTCCTCACCGTCGGCCCAAGCGGCGTTGTAGGAGTAGTAGCGCCCCTCCCAGTCCGGGCTCAGGATCGCATCGAGCATCGCCAGTGAACGACACAGGTCCCGCAGGTCGGCGATGGCGGGAAGGCGGCGGGCCACGTCATAGACAGTCACATGCTCATCCAACCCGATGCCACCGACACCCAGGCCTCGTGTGACTCGGCAGGGTGGTTGTCGTCGGTAGCGCCACTCGACGCACGGTTTCCCGATCCGGTCAGCACCGACAACGCACCCGCCCCCGGATGCCGAAGGTGGACCGGCGTTGGGCGTCCGTCGCCGCCGACCCGGTGATCTGTCGGGTATGTGGCGAAACCGCCATTGAGCTGGGAATTCTCGCTGGCAGCCGACGTCGCGGATCCCCTAGAGTCGGCGCGCCCGTCCCGGTCGGGGTGGTGGCGTCCCGGCGTGCGTGGTCGAGCCCGCATGGCGATTCCCAGGAGTTGACGATCTGATGGTGTGTATGGCGTGCGGGGCACGCCCGGTGGGGACGGACAGCGGCCGCTGCTTCGGCTGCGCGGAGGCGGCTCCCGGCTGGGCGGCGGCGCTCCGTCCGGCGAACGGCCTTGCCGCGGCGGTCTACGTCCTGCTGGGATTGAACGCCGTCCTGGCGGCGGCGGTGGTCGCGGTCGACGTCCGGTGCGACCTGCTCCTGGGCCGGCTGCTGGACGGGTCGGGCGACGCCGGCCTCGACGACTTCGACGCGGTGGACTCCGTGGCGGAGGCGCTGAACGGGGTGTTCCTCCCGTTGGCGCTGGCCACGGCCGTGATGTTCATCGTCTGGTTCTACCGGATCCGTGAGAACGCCGACCTGCTGCTGCCGAACGGGCACCGCCACGGCCGCGGCTGGACCATCGGGGCCTGGTTCACCCCCGTCGTCCTGCTCTGGTTCCCCTGGCAGCTGATGGTGGACTGCTGGCGGGCGAGCTCGCCGCTGGACGCCGAGGGACGACGACGCGCGCCGTCCGAGAAGGTGCTCGCCCTGTGGTGGTCCACCTGGATCGGCTCGATCGTCCTCGGCCGGATCGCGGCCGCCTCGATGCACCGCGTCGACCTGGCTGTCCTCGACAGCCTGGATGACCTGCGCAACACCATCCGGGTCGAGGCCGCCGGATCGGCGCTGCGCCTGGTGGCGGCGGTGGCGGCGATCCTGGTGGTCAACCGGCTGACCTTCATGCAGCAGGCCCGCCGGGCCGAGGTCAACCCGCTCGCGGCGAGGGTCGCCCAGGAGGCCCGGGTCCAAATCCTGGCGTCGCCCCCGACTGCGGCCACAGCACCCGCCGCCACGTCCGCGCCCGCCGCCACGTCCGCACCCGCCGACGCACCGCATGCCACCGCGCCGGAGGCCGGGCCTCCCGCCTGACGGTCCGAACGCCGTACCGCGTTGAACAGGTCGGCGGCGCAGCGTCCCGACCTGCTGCCGTGGCCCAGGTGGCGGATCCGCCGCTGCCACGGTGGCCAGGACCATGTCCGAACCGGCTTGGGCGCTGGGCCGTCGGGCGCCGCTACACGTGGGCCTTGGCCGCCTCGGCGTTCTCCTCCAGCCGGCTGCCGACGGCGCGCACGCTCCCTGGCCTCGCGGTCGTCGAGCCATCGATCGCAGGTCGCGCACCATCAGTTCGCGGAGCACGTCGGCATCGGCCGGCATCCTGACGCAACCGGAACGGTCACTGCCGAGACCGCACCTGCCCGCATCGGGTGGGCGCAGATGCCGAGTTGGGTCAGCAGGACGTCGTGGTTGGTGGTGTCGTTCATCGCCGATCCCGTTGGTGCGCAGCCGGGCCGACACGGCGACGCGGTGCTTCAGCGGGTCGACGGAAACGTGTGCTGACGGTGCCGGCGTGCGGGTGCTTGGGAACCGAGCTCGGCCGGCCGGGGGCCGCACGGCAGTCGACGGTCGGGTGCTCTGTCCTGCCCGCGGACGGCTACTCACTTCGCCTCGTCTGGGCGATCCTTCGCCAAGTCCCTGATGGGCCTGAACCGGTGGCTGGCTGTACGTCCTGGTGTGTGAGACATGCGGATGGGGGTGGGCTGACCGCCGCGGGACGTGAACGCAGGGAAGTGGTACCCGATCCAGGCGGTCGAGCTGTTCGCGCCGGTTGCTGGTACGACGCCACGGTCTGCGCGACGTCGAGCACGGATACGGCAGAGGCGGATCGTCGCTGCCGTCCCCACCTACTCCCCTTGATCGAACGTGGGCCGTTGTGACGGTCGGCTCTCCGGGCCCGTCCCGGCTGCGGGCGGCGGTCCGATCGGCTGAAGCCCTCCGCAAGGGAGGAGGTGGTTCGTCGGTTCAGGTCGCGCGGGCCGGGGAGCTGGTTACGACCTGGCGCAGGAGCTCGGCGTTGCCGGCGGTCCGCTTGAGCCGGTCCAGGAGCAGTTCCGCGGCCTGCTGGGCGTCGAGACCGCCCAGAGCCCTGCGCAGGGCCCACGTCGCGGACGTGCGGGCGCGGCCGAGGAGGAGTTCCTCATGGCGGGTGCCGGAGGCCTTGACGTCGACGGCCGGGAAGACGCGCCTGTCGGCGAGGCGTCGGTCGAGGCGAAGCTCCATGTTGCCGGTGCTCTTGAACTCCTCGAAGATCAGGTCGTCCATGCGGGAGCCGGTGTCGACGAGGGCGGTGGCGAGGATGGTCAGCGAGCCGCCGTTCTCGATGTTGCGCGCCGCGCCGAAGAGCCGCTTCGGGTGTTGGAGGGCCGTGGCGTCGAGGCCGCCTGTGAGGGTCCGTCCGTGGGAGGGGGCGGTGGCGTTGTGGGCGCGGGCGAGGCGGGTGAGCGAGTCGAGCAGGACGACGACGTCGTGGCCGAGTTCGACGAGGCGCTTGGCGCGTTCGACGGCGAGTTCGGTGAGGGCGATGTGCTCGCGGGCGGGCCGGTCGAACGTGGAGGCGATGACCTCGCCCTTGACCGAGCGACGCATGTCGGTGACCTCCTCCGGACGCTCGTCGACCAGGACGACCATCAGGTGGCACTCGGGGTGGTTGCGGGCGATCGCCGCCGCGATCGTCTGCAGGACGATCGTCTTGCCTGCCTTCGGCGGCGCCACGATCAGACCGCGCTGACCCTTCCCGATCGGGGCCATCAGGTCGATGACGCGGCCGGTCAGCTGCTGCCGGTCGGTCTCCAGGTGCAGTTGCTGCTGCGGGTACAGCGGCGTCAGTTCATGGAACGCGGGCCGGGGCACGGACTCCTCGACGGCGCTGCCGTTGACCGTGTCGATGCGGGCCAGCGACGGGCGGGAGGCGCCGCCCGCACGCGGGCGGGCCGCCCCCGTCAGGACGTCGCCGGGCCGCAGGCCGAGCGAACGCACCTGACCGGCGGGCAGGGGCACATCGGTGGGACCGGAGAGGTAGCCGGAGGTGCGCAGGACGGCGTTCCCCTCGCGGACGTCCAGCACACCGGCGACCGGGACGAGGTCGTTCCCCACGGTGCTGGCCGGCCGCTCCGGCCGGTCGGAGCGGCCACGCGTTCGCGGCGCCGGCAGTGCGGGACGGTCGGCGTGGCTTGCGACGTCCGCAGGCCGGGGACCGGCCGTCGGCGTCGGAGGGCGGTCGGTGGAACGCTCGGCGGTGATCGCCTCGACGAGTTCGCCCTTGCGCAGGCGGGCGGCGCCCGGGATGCCGAGGGCGGAGGCGAGCTGGTAGAGGTCGGCCCTCAGCAGGCCGTCCAGCGGCGTGGTGGTCGACGGTTCGGTGGTGGTCGTCACGAGAAGGTACTCCTGTGGTGTCGAAGGGTGTGGTGTCGAAGGGTGTGGCGGCGCGCGGGCCCGGCGTGGGTGGCACGGAGCAGCGCTGAGCGGCACAGCCGGCCGGGCGCCAGGAGCGGGACCGTGGTCCGGCCGAAGCCCCCGGGCGGGCGCGGGACGGTGGGCCAGGACGGTCGGCGCGGCCGCGTTCCGGCGGTACGCCCGGCCCCTGCACGGCCGCGAAAGGGACCTGGCAGGTGGAGTCGGTTGCCCGCCGGCGACGGTTCGCCGGAACGCTGCCGCGGAGGGCGACTCTCAGGTGTTGCCGATAGACCAGGCACGGAGCGCTGGACGGGCGGAAGTCCGCCGGTATCCGGGCCCGCCGTAGCGGGGTGCCCCGGTATGCAGTGGCGCCTGGTTCCCGCACCCTGAGGGGTGGGCGTCCAGCGTCGCCTTCACTGCAGGGTAGCACCGCGGTGCACTGTGGCGCTTCGGAATATCCGGCGTGGCGCCCACACCGCCGTGCCGCCTGGCTGCCCAGGCCGCCGCTGTGCCCCGGCCCAGCGCATTGCGCGACTTCCTCGCACCGTCGGGGCACCGACCCTCGGGCAGGACGGACGCGGCGGTCGGGTCCTCCCTCGTGAAGGTGCCCGACATCTGAACCGAGGCGGGCATCGCAGGGACGCGTATCCGCTGCTCCTCTACGCTGTCCGGGAAGATGACGATCTGTCAAAAGTGATCAGGGGGCCTCGTTGGCCATCGAGGCCAAGGCCGCCCTGGTGGAGGCCGGGGCCACCGCGATCGTCGAACGGAACCAGCGCCGTGCCGTGACCGCCGCCACGGCGAAGGCAGCCAGAACGGAGGGCGCCGAGGGGTGCGCCCGAGCCGGATCCCCGACCGTCAGGACGGTCAATGACCCAGCCACTGAACCGACTGTCCCCCGCGCACAGGACGGCCGCGAGCCGCGAATCAGCAGCCGGCCGAGCCCTGCCGCCCGCCCGGCCACCCGACGGCCCGTCTGGGTCAAGGCCCTCGTGGGCATCATCGCGATGGCGGCCCTGACAGGGACAGGGTTCGTCGTCTACGAGCAGACCCGGCCCGGCCTCCAGGCGGCGGACCTGCTGCAGAAGATCGACGTGGCGAGGTTCGCCGGGGTGCAGACAGGTGGGGTATATGAGTGGAGTTACGGGGCTCCGAACAACCTGTGCCGGAAAGGGCCGGATGGCGGTTCCGATTGGTCCGAGCACGAGTGGGGGGATCCGTCGGTCACTCACTGCCTTTCCAATCCTGGCTCCAGCGCCTGGGCCGTACTCGTGGACCTGAGCCACTACAGTTCGCAGGCCGAGTCGTCCTTGGACTCGACGACGTTCATTTCCGCGGACCAGCAACACGGAAACGCCTCCGCTCTCGGGTACTCGTATCACGCCGTGACGGCGCCGTCGGGAATGACCGCCATGGCGACGACGGCCTACAGCTTCGGCTCCCACCACACAAGACAGGATCTGGAGATCGTCGACGGGGCGTACCGGGTCCACGTGGAAGTCGTGCTGGAAGACACGCCAGGACAACCGCTCAACGACATCAGCCAGATCGCCGAGCTGATCTTCAAGCGAATGCCCGCTCCACCGGGGACCACCCACTGACCGTTGCATCTGCAGCTGCCTCGGGCGTGGTACGGCATCACAGCGCCGTGAGGCGGCCGGACGGCCTGGGAGCGCCCGGGCGGACTATGGCCGGCGGGTGGGTTTGGCCAGCAGGGCCTTGGCGGCGGCCGTCGCGACGACCTCGGCGACCGTGGACAGGGCGGGCGAATCCAGCTTCCACTGCTGCCAGTACAGGGGGACGTCCATGGGGCGGGCGGGTGCCAGTTCCACCAGTCGGCCGGCCCGCAGCAGCGGCTCGGCCTGCGGTTCGGGTACGAGACCCCACCCGAGACCGGCGGCCACCGCGTCCCGGAACCCGTCCGAAGCGGGCACCAGGTGGCGGGTCCGACCGGCGCCCGACCGCCCCCGGGTGAGGGACCGGACGAACGCGTCCTGGAGCTCGTCGCGCCGGTCGAAGACCACGGTGGGGGCTTCGCACAGGTCCTGGGCCAGCTCCCCGGCGAGATGACGGGCCGCGAACTCCGGCGTGGCCACGGCCAGGTAGCGGGCCAGCCCGAGCCGCCGCGCGGTGCAGCCGGCCACCGGTTCGGGCGAGGAGGTGACTGCGGCCATCACCTGGCCCTCGCGCAGCAGGGCGGTGGTGTGGGACTCGTCCTCCCGGTAGAGCTCGAAGCAGATCGGCGGGTCCTGTGGCACCTGGGTGAGCGCGGGCAGGAACCAGGTCGCGAGGGAATCGGCGTTGACCGCGATCGGGACCCGGGCCGGGCCCTGCTCGGCCGCCAGGCCCAGTTCGTCGCGGGTGTCGCGTTCCAGGCGGGCCAGCTGGCGGGCGAAACGGACCACCACCTCGCCGGACTCGGTGAGCCGTACCGGCTTGGTGCGCAGGAGCAGGACCCGCCCGGTGCGCTGCTCCAGGGCCTTGACGCGCTGGCTGACGGCGGAGGGGGTCACGTGCAGGGCGGCAGCCGCGGCGTCGAAGGTGCCCTCGTCGACCACCGCGAGCAGGGTCCGGACCTGGTCCAGGGGAAGCTCGTCCATAAGTACGGCTAAGGTTACCTAAGAATCTTTAGCTGTACTCATGGATGAGCGGTCCATACGGTCGAAGCCATGAACAGCAGCACCATCGCCGCCGTAACCGCCGGTTTCGGTACCGGGCTCTCCCTCATCGTGGCCATCGGGGCCCAGAACGCATTCGTCCTGCGCCAGGGCGCCCGCAGGCACGCCGTCCTCGCAGTGGTCGCCATCTGCGCCGTCTCGGACGCGGCGCTGATCGCACTCGGCGTGACGGGGGTGGGCACGGTGGTCACGGCCTGGCCGGCGGCGCTGACCGCAGTGGGCCTGATAGGCGGAGCATTCCTGCTCTGCTACGGCTTCCTGGCGGCCCGGCGGGTGCTGCGCCCGGATCCGGCGGCCGCGCTCACCGGCGGAGGACCAGAGGCGGGGTCCGTCCGGCGAGCGGTCCTGACCTGCCTGGCGATGACCTGGCTGAACCCGCACGTGTACCTCGACACCGTGCTCCTGCTGGGCTCGCTCGCCTCCAACCACGGCGACCTGCGCTGGGCCTTCGGCACGGGCGCGGCGCTGGCCAGCCTGTGCTGGTTCGCCGGCCTGGGTTTCGGCGCCCGACTGCTGAGCGGCGTCCTGTCCCGGCCGAAGGCCTGGCGGGTGCTGGACGGCCTGGTCGCGGTGACCATGCTGGCGATGGGCGCGATGCTGGTCGCCGGGGCATAGGGCGACCTGACCGCCGGACGAATACCGCAGTTCCGGATTCATCCGGTTACCAGCTGTCCAGGGCCTGCGGCACGGGTGCATGCGCATCGAGCTTGACGAGACCGACCGCCCCTACCGTTGGACACTGCGCAGCCACTGCTGGCGGGGCATACGCGGCGACGGTCGGCAGCCCGGCCCTGCTCACATCGCCCCAGACGCTGGAAATTGGGCCGCAGTGCGTGCAGCGCCATATGGCAGCGATGGACATATGAACGAGCCTGAGAAGGATTTCTGCAAGTGGCCGAGTCGCCGCATTATCTGCACCTAGGCATGCGATGCCTCCGAGTTGACAATTTACCACTCCAACAAGGAACGAAAGGGCGGTGGAATTTGGCCCGGGAGCAACGGCAACAGCAGGAAGTGCGAAACCTGCCGTCATTGTGCATGCAATGCAGCATGACAGCCGCCCAATATGTCAGAAGCTGCCGCTAATTCGCATCACGCGATGGACTGTCACAGCAATGCGACGGGCAGGTTTTTCGGGCAGCATATGCTGGATCACATGAAGGATGGCCCCGCAGTGGACTGTCATGCCCAGATCCGCACCTGACGTGCGATTGCGGTGGCAGGCGGAGGTTTGCACTCACTGTTGCACTGAGTGCGAAATTGATATTCTGGCCCACGGCCGATCCGACCGAAACGCCTGGAAGGCACGATGACCCGCTCCTCCACTGCTGCCCTGCTGGGTGCAATGGCCCTGATTCTGCTGGAGACGATCGCGATCGTCCTCTTCTTCTGCATTGCCATGCCGCTGCTTGCGGGCGGTATCGCTTTCGAGGATGAGATGGCGCCCACTCCGCGCCTCCTGCCGTATGGGTTCCTTTCGGTAGGGATTGTCATGATTGGGATCAACGGTTGGGCGGCTCGGGGCCTGTGGGCGATGCAGTCGCCGAGTAGGAGGTCCCGTGGTTCCTCTGCCCTGGTGGGGGCGGGATCCGTGCAGGCCGTGCTGCTTGGTTACGGTCTGCTGTCGGGGGAGCACCTGTTCACGCTCTTCGCGGCGACAGTGCTGGCTCTTCTCTCCGTACTCGTGAGGCCCGCATTCGCAAAGCCTTCGGCTTGACGCGAGGGGCGCTGCAGCGCCCATGAGGCAGGGGATCGGCACCCACACAGGTGCCGAACCCCTGCTGTGTCCCGACGCACTTGGGCGGCCACCTGGAGGCTGCGAGGCGCGCCCTGCGCGGTCGTCCGCGACGGCCTTGATGCTCGACACCTGCGCGTCGCAAGAGCCGGTCGGCCTCCCGCTGGCACGGGTGGCCGACCGGTGAGCACGTGGTGCTGTGGCGGCACCGGCCCCCGGTGCTGAGCCGGCTTCAGTCCCGGATTGCTGTGAACCAGGGGAAGTCGTCAGTGTTGCGTATCTGGGTGAGGGACGTGAGCAGGCCGTTGTCGTCTTTGACATCGCGCAGCCAGAGGACGGGTGCGAGGCGTGCTGCGAGGTCGTCGGTGACCGTGGTGTCGAGAAGGGTGTCGAGGTCGGCGGGGATGTCGAGGTCGGCGGGGATGGGGTCGTCGGCCGCGACCCCGACCGCCCCCTCACCACCCCCCTGCACGTCGAACTCACCCTCATCGGCCGGCTACCCACCGCCACCTTCATCCGCCTCCGCGGCGACTGACGCTCTCGACGCCCCGTCCCTGTGGATCGGGCCCTCGGACATCACTGGGCGCCACGCCGTACGCGGTGCGGAAGACACGGCTGAAGTCCGCGTGCGCGCGGAATCCCCAGCGGGCGGCGACGTCCCCGATCGTGCGGTGGCGCAGCCGCGGGTCGACGAGGTCGACACGGGAGCGCTCAAGACGGCGACGGCGGATCGTGGCGGCGACCGTCTCGGGCCGCGTCCGGAACAGCTGGTGCAGGGTGCGCAGCGAGATGTGGTGGTGCGCGGCGATGACGGCCGGGCACAGCTCCGGGTCTCCCAGGTTGTGCTCGATGAAGGTGTCGACGCGCGCGAGCAGCACCTGCTTCCGGGTCTCCACGGGCAGCTCGTCGCGCGCGTCGAGCAGGCCCGCGAAGTAGGCGGTGGCCAGATCGACACCGATGGCGCCCGTCCGGCGGAGCTCTGCCGGGCCGCCGTGGCCGGCACTCTCGAGGAAGCTGGGCAGGAAGTGCCCGAGCAGCACCCCGGCGGGCGATCGGACGGCGAGGGAACGGCCCAGCAGACGCTCCATCCGGTCGGCCTTCAGCGGCACGGCGGTCCGGGGCAGTTGCATCAGCGTGACCCGGTGCCCGCGGTCGTCCCGGGGGAAGAAGTCGGCCGTCAGCGGGCAGGAGGTGTCGAACACGGCCAGGATGCCGGTCGTGAGGCTGGCGACGTTGCGGGACTGCTCCAGCTGGATCGGGCCGCCCTGCAC
>NZ_JBHJUK010000213.1:0-11376 GCF_042266225.1 Kitasatospora sp. NPDC056181 | reverse complement strand
GCTGCGCCCAGAGCTCCTCCGCCGCTGCCGGCCGCCGAGCGGGACGCTGCGACGACGGCGAAGAGCCGGGTCGGGTGCCGGTGGAGGCACTCGACCCGGCTCGGGTCATCGGTCGGTCCGCCCGCTTCGGGCGGGGTGGGCTATCCCTTCGCCCCGCCGTCGGCGGAGGTGCGCGCGGGTGCGGATGCGCCGGACCCGGTGACGGCGGAGGTCTCGACCGCCGGGGGCGTGCCGGGGCCGGCGTCCGGCTCGGGACCGTCCTCGCGCATGGCCCGGGTCTCGGCCTTGAGGATGCGCATCGACCGGCCGAGGCCGCGCGCGAGTTCGGGCAGCTTGTGGGAGCCGAACAGCAGCGCGATCACCGCCACGACGACGAGGAGGTGCCAGGGTTCGAAGGCGTTGCGGAGCATCGTCGTCCACCCTTCCTTTCCGTGGGTGCGACGGGTGCGGGGGCCCGGGGCCCGACGGGGCGGGGCCCCCGCCCGTCCGGAGGCTCAGGGATTGCGGACCCAGAACTCGACGGAGAGCGGCGGGACGGTGATCTCCAGGGTCGGGCCGGTCTTGGAGGGGAGGGTCTGGTCGGTGGTGCTGGGGCCGTAGCGGTGGCCCTGGAAGGCGGCGGCGGTCTGGGTGTCGACGGTGTAGGTGTAGGACTCGGTGGCGGAGCGGTTGGTGAGGGCGAACACCGGCTTGCCCGCGGTGGTGCGCCAGGCCATGATGCGGTGGTCCGAGTAGTAGGAGCCGTCGGTGTGCCGGGGCTCGTCGACGCCGTAGCGCACGGAGTCCCAGGGCAGGTACTTCACGAAGCCGGAGACGGCGTTCCAGTTGCGCGGGTTGAAGTCCCAGTGACCCACCTGGATGTCCTGGTGGCGGCTGAAGTCGGTGTCGTGCGGGGGGCGCCAGAAGCCGAGCGAGTAGCCCTCGGACTCGGCGTTGGTGGTGGGCTTCAGGGCGTGCAGCCACCACCAGGTGGGGGAGTTCTGGAAGGTCATCCAGTTCATGATCGACTGAGCGGTGTTGACGGTGCGCCAGTCGGTCATCGGGCCCTGGCTCTCCAGGTACTCGAACTCGTTGCTGAAGACGGGCTTGCCGCCGGCGCCGGCCCGGAAGTCCTTGGTGATCTGCAGGGTGCTGTCCTCGCCGATCTTGTGGAACGTCCACGCGTCGATCAGTCCCATCGCCTCGGGCGAGGCGGTGAGGGCGCGGCCGATGGGCCCGTCCCAGCCGTACTGGCTCTCCGCGTGGATCTTCACGCCGGGGTGGGCCGCCTTGATCTTGGGGGCGACGGCCTTGAAGGCGGCCAGGTACTGGGCGGGCGAGTACTTGCAGGAGGAGTACGGGGTCAGGTAGTCGGGTTCGTTCTGCAGGCCCCAGTAGGAGATCTTCAGGCCGCGGTCGGACAGGTACTTCAGGTCGTCGACCAGGGCGTCCCCGAAGGCGGCGAGGTCGGCGTTCGGGGCGAGGGTGCCCTTGATGAGGTTGTCGTTGTCCTTCCAGCCGGGGGCCGGGGACCAGTACTCGACGGCCAGGCCCTCGACGCCGGCCTGGGTCATCATGTCCGCGAGGAGCGCGGTCTGGCCCTCGTAGCGGTCGACGAAGCGCTTGCGGTCGGGGGTCAGGCCACGGTGGTAGAGACCCATCGCCAGGCGGCAGTACCGGAAGCCCCGGTCGGAGCGGCCCGCCTTGAGCATCTGCTGGCAGAGGCGGGTGCGCTCGCTCGGGGTCAGGTCGTAGGGCACGCCGGTGACCAGGTCGGGCATGCCCTGGTTGCTGGAGCCGATGGAGTCGGACTGGATCTCGAAGCCGAGGCCGGCGATGGTCTGCTTGGCGGCCTGGTCGAACCGGATGGTGTAGGCGCCGGTGGTGATGCCGGCGGCCTGTGCACTGGCCAGGCTCACGATCTGGGGGAGCGACGCGGCGGCTCCGGCGGCGAGCAGGCCGCGCAGGACGGATCTGCGGTCGACGGGGCGGGACGTTCCGGTCACGGGGGGCCTCCGAGGGTGGGGGGAGGAGGGGAAGGGTGTCGCAGGGGCGGCCTGTTGATGGCCGGCGGGGCGACGATGAGAGGAAGGTATTCGATATACGAAAGTTTCGCCAGTGTTTCGGGCGGTGTTCCTCGACGTCCCGGCGGGGGCCGGTGCCGCGGCAACACCGCGCGCCCGGTCGAGTGCCTCCCTCTGGCACTCGACCGGGCGCGGGTCATCCTGGTCCGCCGACCCGGACCAGGGGCTCTACTCCTTCACCGCGCCGCCGGTCAGGCCGCTGACGAAGGTCTTCTGGAGGAGGACGAAGGCGAGGACCACCGGGATCGCCGCGAGGACGGAGCCGGCCATGAGGAGGTCCCAGCGCGGGGCGAACTGGTTCTGGAACTGGGCGAGTCCGACCGGCAGGGTGCGCAGCAGCTCGTCGTTGGTGACCAGGGAGGGCCAGGCGAACTCGCCCCAGGTCCACATGAACTTCAGTACCGCGACGGTGCCCAGTGCCGCCCAGGAGTTGGGCAGCAGGATGCTGACCAGGGTGCGCAGCCGGCCGGCGCCGTCGATGGCCGCGGCCTCGTCGAGCTGGACGGGCAGGGTGACGAAGTGCTGCCGCAGCAGGAAGATGCCGGTGGGGCTGGCCAGGAAGGGCACGATCAGCGCCCAGTAGGTGTCGATCCAGTCGAGGTCGCGCATCACCAGGTAGAGCGGCACGAGGATGACCTGGGTGGGGATCATCAGCGTCGCCAGGATCAGGGTGAGCACGGCCTGCCGGCCGCGGAACCGGATCCGGGCCAGGCCGTAGGCGGCGAGGGTGTCGAACACCAGGTTGCCCGCGACGACGGCGACGGCGACCAGGACGGAGTTGAGGAACCACCGCCCGAACGGGAACGCGGAGACGACCTCGTGGTAGGCGTCGGCGGTGAGGTGTTCGGGTATCAGGTGCCGCCCGTTGCCGACCAGGTCCTCCATGGGCTGGAAGGAGGTCAGTGCCATCCAGAGCACCGGGAGCCCGGCGAAGACGGTGACGGCGGTGAGCCAGAGCGCCGGTGCGAGGCGGATCGGGGACTTGCTCACGACTCCTCCCGGGAGGTCAGCTTGAGCCGCACGAGGGTGATCGCGAGCAGGATCACGAAGAGCACCACCGAGGCCGCGGAGGCGACGCCGACGTCGGTGAGCAGGCGGGTGTAGATGAAGGTGACCACGGTCAGGGTCGCGGTGCCCGGGCCGCCCTCGGTCATCACCCACACCTGGTCGAACACCTTGAAGGAGTTGAAGAGCAGGAGCAGGAAGACGGCGGCGGTGGCCGGCCTGAGCATCGGCAGGGTGATCGAGCGGAACTGCCGCCAGGGGCCGGCCCGGTCGATGGTGGCGGCCTCGTAGATCTCGTCCGGGATGCGCTGGAGACCGCCGAGGAGGATCAGCGCGTAGATCCCGAACTCCTTCCAGATGCTCACCACGGCGACGGCCGGCAGCGCCAGGTCGTTGTCGAAGAGCCAGCGGGCGCCGTCCGCGCCGACCAGGCCGATCAGGGTGTTGACCAGGCCGTGGTCGGGTTCGTACAGCCACTTCCAGACCAGGCCGGCGACGACCATCGGGATGACGGCGGGCAGCACGGTCACGGTGCGGACGAAGCGCGCGGAGGCGAGCTCCCGGTTGGCGGCCATCGCGGTGGCCAGGGCCAGCACGTAGGTGCCGGCGATGGTGATCACGGTGAACACCAGGGTGTTGAGCAGGCTCTCGCGGAAGGTGCCGGCGCCGAGGATGGTGGTGTAGTTCTCCGCGCCGACGAAGGTGCGCGGGCCCAGCAGGTTCCAGTGGTCGGTGCTCAGCAGCATCGACTGGACCATCGGGTAGAAGGTGAAGCCCAGGATCACCAGCAGGGCGGGCGCCACCGACAGCCAGCCGGCGAGGGTGCCGCTGGGCCGCCGACGCCGTGGGTGCGGCCTGCGCCGGGCCCGCCCGGGGCCGCCCGCCGCGGCGGGGCCGCCGGGAGGGGGCTTCGCGGGGAGTTCGGTCATGGTCGTCATCGGCTTCCCGTCACTCCTTGCCGAGCGCCTGGCCGACCAGGTCGTCGATCGACTTCAGGGCCTTGTCGACGGAGGCCTGGCCGTTGACGCCGGCGACGATGTTGGCCTTCTGGGCGTCCCAGCGGGCCTGGAAGGCGTGCCGGTCCTGGAGCAGCAACTCGGGGGTGTTGCGGGAGAGCTGCTCGAAGATGGCGTTCCAGTTGGGGTCGGCCTTGGCCTTGCCGTCCACGGTGGCCTTCACGGCCGGGTCGACCTTGGCGAGGTCGTAGGGGAAGATCGCGTGGAAGTCCATGTACCGGGCGCTGCGCTCCGGCGAGGCCAGCCAGCGCATGAACGTCCCGGCGCCGCCGAGGTTCTTGCTCGCGGAGCTGGCGACCAGGCTGTGGCCGCCGACCATCGAGCAGCCGCTCTTCGGCCCGGTGGGCATCGGGGCGACGGCCCACTTGCCGTCGACCTTGGCGCCGCCGGCCTGGACGTTGGCGATGACGGACTGGAAGAACGGGAACATCGCGACGTCGCCGCTGATGAAGCCGTTGAGGGCGCTGGTGCCGGTGGGGGAGATCTTCTCGGTGTAGAAGGACTTCATGTAGTCCATCGCGGTGCGCCCGGCCTCGGTGTTCTGGGTGGAGGCCTTGAAGTCGGGCGAGGTGAGGGTGCCGCCGGCCTGGCAGAGGAAGCTCTCCCAGGTGGAGTTGACGGCGTTGAGGTGGTCGTCCATGCCCTTGAACTGCCAGCCGCTGACCTTCTTGCCGGCCTCCGCCGACTTGGTGGTGATGGCGGCGGCGGTCGACTTCAGCTCGTCCCAGGTCTTCGGCGGGGCGGAGAAGCCGTACTGCTGGAGGATGTCGGTGCGGTAGAGCATGACGTCGACGTCGAAGTAGAGCGGGGCGCCGTAGGTCTTGCCCTCGTAGTCGTCGACCTTGGCGAGCGGGAGGAACTTGTCCGTGTCGGCGGGGGTGTAGCCGAGCTTGTCGAGCGGGGCCAGTGCGCCGGACTTGAGGTAGTCGAGCTCCAGGCCGTTGTTCATCAGCCAGACGTCCGGGCCCTTGCCGGCCGCGATGGCCTGCTTGATCTTGTCGCGGCCGTCCTTCCACTCCAGGAGCGTGAGCTCGACCTTCACCTTGCTCTGGGAGGCGTTGAACTCGTCGACCAGTTCCTTGACCTTGGCGTCCTGGCCGATCCAGTAGGGCATCGACCAGAACTTGACGGTGGTCGGCCCGGCGGACTCCGAGGACCCGCCGACGGAGGAGGAGCAGGCCGAGGCCGCGAGCGCGAAGGCGGACGCCAGGGAGAGGGCGGCGAGTCTACGGCGGAGTGGTGCCATGGGTGGGTCTCCTTGTGCGGCGGGCTGCGGCCGGATCGGCCGCCCCGGATGTGCGGGGGCGAGAAGGGGTTGGGTGCGGTGCGGCAGGAGCGGAGTGAAACACCGCTGTCATCACCGACCTGACGCGTAACGTATGCGATATACGAAATGAGCGCCAGGGGGCGTTGCCGTTTCGTGTTGTTGACGAGACCGCTTCTCCGCCCGGGCCGCCCGCCGCGGCGTCGCACCCGGAGCGGGCACACGGCCGCGACCGGGGAGGGCCGGTGGGTCGGGAGGCCGGGCACACCGGCTGCCGGGGAACGCGTCACCGCGGCGGGGAGCGCGGTACGTTCAGCAGATCCGGGCCGGTCGTAGGTATGCAATCCGGGGCACTACGTACTTCCCGGAGCGTGGTGCGTCTCAGATCGTGCGGTCCCGCACCTCGTCGCGGGTGCAGCCGAGCTTGCGCAGGACCTTGGCGACGTGCTGCTCGACGGTCCGCGGCGAGAGGAAGAGCGCCGCGGCGATGTCCTTGTTGGTCGCGCCGTCCGCGAGCAGCCGGCCCACCTGCTGCTCGCGCGGGGAGAGCCGGTCGCCGTAGCCGGCCCGGCCGCGCGGCCGCGGCCGCTCCTGGCCCAGGTCGCGCAGCAGGCGCACGCAGCGGGCGGCGTCGCTGGTGGCACCCAGCCGTTCGTGGACCTCGACGATCCCCGTGAGCAGCGCGGCGGCCCGGCCGTCGTGCAGCCCGGCGAGCGCACGGGCCGTCTGCTCACCGGCCAGCGCCGCGTGGTACGGCCGGCCGATCGCGGACCACAGCAGCCGGGCCCGGTCGAACCGGTCCGCCGCGCCGTCCGGGTCCTGCGCGCGCAGGACCAGGCCCTCGCAGACCAGGGACTCCGCCTGCGCCCCGGGCGCGTCGGCGCCCTCGATCCCGGCCCGGTGCTGCGCCGCGAGGTCCTCGGCGCCCGCCGGATCGCCGCGGTGCAGGGCGATCTCCACCGCCGCCGGTGCCAGGTCCCAGGCGTACACCCACTGCTCCTTGCGGGGCAGCAGCGGCAGGTAGTCCGTGACGGTCCGCCACGCCTCCTCGTCGTCGCCCCGGGCCAGCTGGACGCGGGCCAGGCCAGCGGCCGCGCCCAGGGCGTTGACGTTCTTGCGCTGCGGATCCCGGGCCAGGACGCGCCCGAAACGCTCCACCGCCCGCGCGGTGCGTCCCCGGGCCGCCGCGGTGATGCCCTGGACGGTCGCCAGCAGGTCGTCCACCGCCAGCGGTTCGTCGAGGTAGTCGGCCCGGAAGGCCGCGTACCGCTCCTCCCAGTCGGACCACTCCCCGGCGGTCCAGGAGAGCAGCAGCCGGTACGAGCGGCAGTGGACGATCAGGGCGTGCGCGTGGTGGCGCTCCGCCAGGGCGAGCGACTCCTCGGTGTGGCGGGCCGCCCGCTCGTCCTGGCCCAGGCAGATCCCCACCTCGGCGGCGTTGGCGAGGGCCCGCGCGGTGTGCCGCACGACCTCGGGGTCCTGGTCCTCGCGCGGCAGCGCGGCCAGTTCGTCGTCCGTGCCGGGGACGCCCATCGAGGCCATCAGCGTGATCCGGTTCGCGGTCACCGAGGCCCGGGCCGCCCGGTCGTCGCTGTCGGCGATGGTGGCCTGCGCCCGCTCGATCCAGGCCCGCTGCTCGGCGGCGGAGAACCGGCTGGTCTCCCACATCGCGAGCACCGACATGGCTCGCGCGGCGAGTTCCGGGCGGTCGTCCACCAGCTCGTCGACGGCCCGCTCGATCTCCGCCTCGCCGGAGGGGTCGGCGGCCTGGTTGAGCAGCATGAGTCCGAGGTCGAGCCGGATCTCGCCGCGCGCGGCCGCCGGGAGCCCCGGTCCGGCGACGATCCGGCGCAGGGTCGCGATGGTCCGGGTGTACTCGGTGGCGTCCCAGGCGATCCGGGCCAGTGACAGCGCGGCCCGTGCGTGGAGCGCGGACGGCAGCCGGGGCTCCTCCAGGATCTCGTGCAGCAGGGTCGCGGCGGTGCCCTGGTCGCCGACCTCCACCGCCTGGTCGGCGGCGGCCAGCGCGTGCTCCAGCCAGGCCCCGGTGTCGCCGAGCTGACGGGTGTGGTGTGCGATCTGCACCAGGGGCGGGTTCGGCAGGGTCCAGAGGACGGCCAGTGCCCGGCGGTGGAGCCGGGTGCGCTCGGGGCCCGGGATGTTGTCGTAGTGCGCACGCCTCGCCAGGGCGTGGGTGAAGCCGTAGCGGTCGGGCCCGAGCTCGCGCAGGACACCGGCCGTCAGGGCCGCGGTGAGGGCCTCGGCCGCGGGCGCCGGTTCGAGCCCGACGGTGTCGGCGAGCAGGCCCTCCCCGACCGGTACCTCCAGGACGGCCGCGGCGTCGGCCAGGGCGGCGGCCGCCCGCGGCAGCCGGTCGGCCCGTTCGGCGAACACCTCCCGCAGGCTCCGGGGCACGCCGCCCGGCACCCCGCCCGGGTGGTCGCGCAGAGCGAGCAGGTCCTCCTCCGCCACCAGGGCCAGGCCCTCGCTGCGGCTGTGCAGCGCCCGGACCAGCGCGGGTGTCGCCGCCGGGCCGAGCACCGAGCGGGCCATGTCCGTCACGTCCTGCTCGGTCAGCGGTCCGAGGGCCAGTTCGGCGCCGCTGGTGTTCGGCGGACGGCGGAAGGCCGCACCGAGCAGCGGGCCGCGGCCGGGCAGGTCCTCCGCGCGGTAGGCCAGCAGCAGGGCGGCGTCCGCGGGCAGGTCCCGGCCCAGAAGCAGGAGCAGTTCGCGGGTGGCCTCGTCCGCCCAGTGCACGTCGTCGATCACGAGCAGGGCCGGGGAGACGGCGTCCAGCACCGTGCGCACGGCCTGGGCGATCTGGTGGCGGGCCGGCACCGGCCCGGCCGCCGGGTGGGGAGGCGGCGGCAGCCGGTCCGCCAGATCGGGCAGCAGGGCCGCCAGCCAGCCGGCCGAGGCGCCGAGCGCGCCCTCCCGGGGCGGCAGCCACGCGTCGGCGTCCCGCAGCGCCTCGATCACCGGTCCGTACGCCAGCGGTTCGCGCAGCGGGTGGCAGCGGCCGGTCAGCACCCGGACGCCCTCGGCCGCCAGCACGGCGGACGCTTCGGCGATCAGCCGCGACTTGCCGATCCCGGCGGGGCCCTCGACCAGGACCACGGAGGGCCGGGAGCGGGCGGCGCTCAGCAGGACGGCCAGTTCGCGCTCGCGCCCCACGAAGGCGGGCGCCGGGGAGGCACCCGTGATCCGCCGGTCACCGCTCCGTCCGACCGTCATGGCCGACACCACCCTGCTTCTGTGCGCGCGAGCCGGAGGGGGCTCCGGTACGCCTCGGGCCCGGCCCGGTACTCCGGCCGGACATCTTCGTTCCTACCGTTCGGGCCTCGGGGTGCGCCAGTGCAGCGGCGCGGGTCGGGGCCGGTTTCCGTCGGGTGAGAGGTGCTGTGCTGCGGCGAATTCGGTGCCGCCCCTGGCATTCTAGGCGTATATCGCATACCTTTCCCGGCGGCGGTGCCGCGCGGGCGGGCCCCGCGGCGGCCGGCGCCCTCCGTTCCCGCCGGATCCGGCGCCCGCCGCGCCCGCCCGATCCGGACCCGGCGCCCGCCCGAGCCGGTCCCGAGCCGTCGGGCCCGCCCGTCGCCGCTTCCCCTCCCTCCCGCGCCACCCCCCACCCACCCAGGAGGACCTGTGATGAACCGACCCGACCCGCGCCCCGTCAGTCGCCGGACCCTGCTCCGCGGCGCCGCCGTCGGTGGCGCGGCCATGGCGGCCGCGCCGTTGCTCGGGTTCCCGGCTGCGCGGGCCGCGGGTCTCGACTCGGGCTCGTACACCATCCGGTACGACAACGGGGCCCGCCAGACCATCAAGGGTCTCGGTTTCGAGATCCAGTCGGACTCGATCAACTCCGGCAACGCGGGCATGCCCGACCTGGTCAGCGGCGTGCCCTTCGACCTCACGCCCAGCGAGCGCACCCGCTTCTACCAGCAGATGCTGAAGATCCGTTCGGACCGGGGATTCCGGTACTGCCGGCTGGCCCTGGGCCTCTACCACCGGGGGGTGACCGCGGACGGCAGGCGCCTCGTCGACCGCTACGAGGGCCAGACCGCGCTGCTCGCCGAGATGATCAGCCAGGCCGGCATCGAGGGCGTGGCCGCCGAGTACTGGTCCCCGGCCCCGGCCTGGAAGGCCAACAACAACCTGGTCGGCAAGAGCGCGGACGGAAAGACCGCCTACGGGCTCGCCTCCTACGCCCCCGCGGACCTCGATGCGCTGGGAGAGGCGATGGTCGCCGACCTCGACTACCTCGCGGCCCGCGGCGTCCCGATCAGCATGTGGGGCCTGCAGAACGAACCCGACTCGCCCGCCTTCTACTCCTCCTGCTTCTACGAGCCCGCCCAGTACCTCGCCGCCTTCAAGGCGGTCGCCCCGAAGATCCGCGCCAAGTACCCGAACGTGATGATCCACGCCGACAGCCGCGACGGCTGGAAGGGCACCCGCGGCCAGGCGCTCATCGCGGACGCGCAGGCGCTGCGCCACGTCGACGCGTGGACCTTCCACCGGATCGGCACCAACGCGGACGGTCAGATCACCGGCGACTACACCTCGGGTGCGCTCGGCCGGCCCGTCTTCAACAACGAGTTCGAGTACCTCCACCCCACGAGCCCGTTCAACCGCACGCTCAACACCGCCCACTCGATCATGAACTGGATGACCTTCCAGAACGCCCCCACCTGGTTCTGGCTGCACGCCCTGAAGCCCACCACCAACTCCGAGTCCAAGGGCTACTCGCTCGGCTTCTGGCGCCCCCCGCACGACACCGACTTCAGTCACTACCCGAACATCAAGGCGGGTCACTGGGACTTCAACCCGGAGAACTGGAACGCCGTGGCAGGCTTCGTCCGCTACATGCCCTGGGACTCCGTGCGCCACCACGTCGAGGAGCCCGTCCACGACGACGGCAGCGCCTACACGGACCACCGGATCATGGCCTGGAAGACCGCCGAGGGCAAGCAGGTCTTCGCGATCACCAACCGCTCGGCCGGCGCCTCGTTCACCTACACCGTGGACACCCAGACCGCGGCCTCCTTCCAGGGCCACCGGTTCGGGCCGTCCACCCACAACCAGACGCTGACCGCCCGCACCGGCCCGGTGCTCACGCTGACCGTCCCGCCGCTCTCCGTCGAGTTCTGGGTCCGCTCCTCCTGAGCCCGCCCGGCCCCGCCCGCCGCCGGCCGTCCCGTGGTGCACCCGCGCCCGGGCACGGCCGTCCGTCGTTGCACCGGCCACCCTTCGCCGGCGCAGGCATATCGCATACGATGAAGGGGTGACACAGGCGAACTGGGCACCGCTGCCCGTGGTGAAGAGCAAGGCCGACCTCGTCTACGACAGCCTGCGTGCTGCCATCGCCGAGGGCGATCTCAAACCGGGCGAGCGCATCAACATGGACCAGCTCGCCCGCAACCTGGGCGTGAGCAAGATCCCCATCCGCGAGGCCGTCAAGCGGCTGGAGGCGGACGGCCTGGTGGTCTCCCGGGTCCACTCCGGGGTGACCGTCGCCGAGGTGGACGCCGCCGAGATGCGCGGCGTCTTCCTGGCCCGCGAGGCGATCGAGGGGCTGGTCGCCGGTCTCGCCGCGGAGCGCGTCACGGACGCCCAGCTAGCCGAACTGGAGTCGGTCCAGCAGCAGATGCGCGGACGCCTGGGCACCGGTGCGCTCCAGCGGCTCCCGGAGCTCAACTCCGAGTTCCACCGGATCCTCGCCGAGGCCGCCGGGTACCGCGTCCTGGCCGAGCTGACGGACCAACTGCTCCTCACCGTCCGCCGCCACCGGATCTCGGCACCGGTCGACCCGGACAACTGGGCGCAGGTCATCGCCGAGCACGACGGGATCGTGGCCGCCCTGCGCCGCCGCGACCCGGACGCGGCGGCGCAGGCGGCCAAGGCGCACATCAGCGCGCAGGCCGACCACGAGGTCGCCGACAAGGAGTGACCCCGGGAGGCCGGGGAAGGGGGTGGGCCCGATCGGGCCCACCCCCTCGGTGACCGGGTGTCAGCCCACCGTGAACAGTTG
>NZ_JBHJUK010000212.1:0-11444 GCF_042266225.1 Kitasatospora sp. NPDC056181 | reverse complement strand
TTTATAAGACACTGGCGGGGGCGGGCGCACGAATGCGCCGGCCACGGCCTTGGTAGTAGCGGGGACAGGATTTGAACCTGCGACCTCTGGGTTATGAGCCCAGCGAGCTACCGAGCTGCTCCACCCCGCGTCGGTGAACACCACCCTATGCGGTAACCGTTCCAAGACGAAATCGGTTTCCCCGGCCGGACGGCGGGGGCGGATCGCGTGCACACCGCACCCGCGGTGGTTCGACGGACGTGCATCAGCACCAGGGGCCCGAACTCCCTGTCGTTCCACCGGAAGTGTGGTCGGCCTTGCCCGATTCACCGGTGGCCGACACCAGCCGCAGTGCGGCGCTGCCCCGCCGCCGTGCCTCGGCATCGCCGGAGCCCGCCCGTCCCCGTCGGCCGCCCGTCCCCGGAGGGCGTCGCCCCCGTCGGCCGGCGAACCGGGCCGGCCTCCCCCGCCCTGCGTGGGACCGTCAGGCCGGGGCCTGCCCGGCGCCGGGGCGCTGGTTCTTCGCGTCGACGACGGCCCGGGTGAGGATGGTCGTGCGCTCCACGACGGTGCCGGGCTTGATGCCGTTGAATTCCCGGACCTGCACGCCACGGCTGCCGAGGTACTGGTGGCTCTCCCGGTCGAAGATCCACTCCGATCGTTCGCCGGTCTGAGGGTCGAGTCGCGCCAACGCGATTCCGTCGCGGCCGGAGGCGTCCTGCGCGTGCTCGACCACGACGACGCCCGGGATCTTGCCGACGGCCTCGTAGAGCGAGGCGGCGAGGCCGGCGGGAACGAGCTGCTCGCGGATGATGGAGCCGATCTCGTTGAACGCCTGCTGGTCGTGGTCCCGGCTGCCGCTCACCGTCGAGTAGACGGACTTCAGCAACGCGTCGGGGTCGGCGGGCTGGGCCGCGAGCCACCGGTAGGACAGCTGCTTGCGGGGCTCGTCGTTGTCCAGCGTGACGCCGCCCTTCACCTGGTAGCCCGGCTCGTCCAGCCAGCCCTTCGTGCCGTCGGGGGACTTCCACACCTCGCGGTCGTGCAGCGGCTGGACCCAGGTGGCGGACTCCCCCGTGTCCGCGTTGTGGCTGGTGGCCATGAAGGAGACCTGGCTCTTGATGTAGATGTACTGGCCCGGTCCGGGCTGGGGCGTGGTGTGCGCCGTCGCGGCGGCGGCGATCGCGTGGACCGTCGAGGCGAGCTGGACGGTGCTCCCCTCCTCGATCTGCACCACGGGCGCCTTGACCAGCCGCGGGGAGGCAACGGTGCCGGTGCTGGCCGAACTGCCCAGGGAGACGACCACGGCAAGGGCCGCGGCGGCCGCGACGGGCGCCGCGAGGAGGGCGGCGCGGCGCAGCGGGCGCCGCACCGGGGAGGCCGCGGGGATCGGGTCGGGCTGGTGGATCGCGCTCATCAGGTGCTCCTCGAGCAGGTCCTGGCGGTCGGCCGCCAGGCGGGGATCGGCCGGCGCCGGCAGCAGACGGGCCAGTTCCGCGTGGTCGAGCGGTTCGGTGCGCCGCCGCGAGTTGCGGATCATCGGTGCGTCTCCTTGTGCGGCCGGGCCGCGGTGCTGCGGCTGCCCTGTAGTTGTCCGGGGATCGGGAGCGGTTCCGTGTTCTTCTTCGCGGCGCGCAGTTCCTCGTCCGCGAGTTTGCGCAGTCGGGTGCGGGCGCGGGAGAGGCGCGAGCGCACGGTGCCGACGGGTACGCCGAGGGCGGCCGCCGCTTCCGCGTAGCCGAGCCCGGACCAGACGCAGAGGGCGAAGACCTCGCGTTCCGAGCGCCGCAGGCGTCCCAAGGCCTTCCGGGCGGCCGCGAGTTGCTCGGAGTCGGCCATGCGGCCGACGAGTTCGTCGGCGAAGTCGGGGACCGGGTCGGTCGCGGGCATGCGGGCCATGGCCACGGTGTGGCGGCGGGCGGCGCGCGTCGTGTTGCGCAGCACGTTGACGGCGATGCCCATGAGCCAGGGGCGTGGGCTGTCGCCCTCGTCGCGGAGTTTCCCGCGCAGGCGCCAGGCCTCGAGGAAGGTCAGCGAGACCACGTCCTCGGCGAGTGCCCAGTCTCCGGTCACGCGCACGGCGTGGCGGTACACCAAGGAGGCGTGGTCCCGGAAGAGGTCGCGGAACGCTTCGGGGTTCCCGGCCCGGAGCCGGGAGTGTGGATGGTTCACGTCATGCCTTGTCCGAGCAGGAAGGCCGGTTCCCGTGACGTGGGTCACCATTCGCGGCCGGCGAGGGGGTGGGGGGCCGGACCGCAGGCGGGGACGGGTTCTGGTCCAACTTCTGGTCGGTCACGGTGAGTGGTCGGCCGCGTCGCAGAATCCGTGCGCGTTGCCTACCGGTTCCGGACTCCGCCGCGGATCTGCGAGGCCCGGTGGGCGGCGTCGAGGATGCTGTCCAGCCGATCGGAGATCTCGCCGACGCGCTGGGCGACGGGCTTGGGCGGGTCCATGGGAACGGCGATGGACTCGATGTCGCCCTGGAACAGGAGGACTTCCCCGATGAACTCCGCAACGTCTTGCGGGGGAACGCGGAGCTCGTCTCCAGCCGGCCGGGGGAAGAACCGTGCGCCGCGTGGGCGGACGGTTCCCGATCCCCGGACCGTGGTGCGCCGGCTCTCGAACCCGGCAGGATCGGACGGCCCTTCGGGGACGTCAAGGAACCGGGGCTCACCGTCCCCGTCAGCGGTGAACACGTCTGCCAACAAGCTCATGCGCGCAGTGGACCACGCCCCTGCCCGGATGGTCCACGTCCATGCGCTGCGCTCGGCCCCGTGACCGGCCGAGGCACGGTCACGGGGCCGACAGAACGAGCCTGGGCAACAACCCGGAGCCGGCGCGTCCGCACCTGTGGCACCTGATCATTTTGATCCGGCCGACGGCGACGCGGGGGCCCCGGGGCCCGGTTGCGCGTCAGTAGCCGGTGCCGCGCTTGATCTGGGCCCGCTCGACGTCGTGGGTCGCACCCTTCTTGTCCAAGGTGGCACACGCGTCGGCGATGTCGCTGGTCAGGCGCTCGACCTGCTCGCGGCTCAGGGTCTCCTTCGCCAGGGCGCGAAGGATCTTCACCCGCTGCGCGTTGGGCGGGAGCGTGTACGCCGGCACCATCCAGCCGCGCTCGGCCGAGAGCTGCCAGGCGATGTCCGACTCGTCGTACGAGTGCTTGCCCGCGAGGCGGAAGGCGACCAGCGGCAGTTGCTCGAGATCGCTGCCGATCACCTCGAAGCGGCCGCTGCCCCGCAGGTTGTCCGCCAGCGCGCGGGCGTTCGTCTGCATCGTCTCCATGACGTAGGTGTAGCCCTGGCGACCCAGCCGCACGAAGTTGTAGTACTGCGCGAGCACCATCGACGCGCCGGTCGAGAAGTTCAGCGTGAACGTCGCGTCGGTCTTGCCCAAGTAGTTCTCGTAGAACACGAGGTCCTTGGCCAGGTCGGACTCCTCGCGGAAGACCAGCCAGCCGATGCCGGGATAGACCAGGCCGTACTTGTGGCCCGAGACGTTGATCGAACGAACCTGCTCGAGCCGGAAGTCCCACTTCGAATCGGGGTAGAGGAACGGCCACACGAAGCCGCCGCTGGCACCGTCGACATGGATCGGAATATCGAGGTCCCGCTTCTTGCGGATGTCCCGCAGGAGCTTGTCGATCCCGACGACGTCGTCCATGTGCCCGGTGAACGTGGTGCCGACGACAGCCACGACGCCGATCGTGTTCTCGTCGAGCTGGGGCTCCACATCCTCCGGGCCGATCGTGTACTTGTCCTCGGCGAGCGGCACGATCCGCGGCTCGACGTCGAAGTAGCGGCAGAACTTCTCCCACACGACGTGGACGTCACCACCGAAGACCAGATTGGGCCGGTCGACCGACAGGCCGGCCGCCTGGCGGCGCTCCCGCCACTTCCACTTCAGCGACAGCGCACCGAGCATGATCGCCTCGGACGAACCCTGGGTGCGGCAGCCGGCCGTCTTCCCCGGCGCGTGGAAGAGGTCGGCGAGCATCCGCACGCAACGCTGCTCGATCTCGGCGGAGATGGGGTACTCCGCGTGATCGATGAAGTTGCGGTGGAGGTTCTCCGCGATGATCCGCTGCGCCTCCGGCTCCATCCAGGTGGTGACGAAGGTCGCGAGGTTGCGCTGCGGGTCGCCCTCCATCACGAGGTCCTCGTCCACCAGCCTCATGGCGTCCGTTGCGGTCATGCCTTCCTCGGGAAAGGTCTCCGAGGGAGCAGGTGCCGTCAGGAATCGGTTTCCGAACAGGGCCTCGGCCTCACTCTTGCTCATGCCGACGACTCAACCACGCCCCGGACGGGTGCCACGGCAGGACCTGAGGGCCCGGCTCGAACTGCACGCAGACGGCGTAAATCCGCGGGCGGGCAGCAGGAACCGCAGCCGGTCCGCCACCCCGGCTGCCCGGCTTCCCGGCTTCCCGGTCGGCTGCCGCTCCGTCAGGCCGGACTCGTTCGTGGGCGTGAGTTCGAGGTCGTCAACCCGGTCGGGTGATCTTCTGGCCGGCCAGGTACGGGAGTGGGCCTCCGGCACGGCTTGTGGGTGTCGAATCCGGTCGAGCACCAGGAGGCCCCTGGTGCCGCAGTCTTCCGTGTCCCTGCCGGTGACTCGGAACCCGCGGCGCCGGCTGCGCTCCGCATCGGGGAATGCACGGCGAGCCGCTTCACGGCCGTCTCCGAGGAGCCGGACAATACGGGATCAGAGCGATATACCCGGCGGCAGGCGAGCAAGGGCGGCCATGACCAGCGCAACCGAACGAGACGGCCAGCCCGCTCACCGAGGGAAGACGATGAGCTGGCTGTCGAAGGTGTTCGAGCTCAACCACGCGGGCGTGAACTGGCAGCGGGCGGTGGTGTTCCTGGACGTCGGGCTGGTGCCGCTGATCGTCTTCTGGGCGATCGGGCATGAGGAGTATCTGCTCAGCGCCCTGTTCGGCATGCTGTTCACGTCGCTGGCCGACCCGGGTGGCGGGTTCGGGTACCGCGCGTCGCACAACGCCGTCTTCGCGCTGATCGGCGCGGGGATCACTGCGCTGGCGTTCGGGATCGGGGGCGAGGCCTGGGGATGGCTGGCGCTCGCGGCCTTCGTGGTCACGCTGGTGGCCGGCCTGAGCCTCACGTTCGGGGTGCACAGGTTCGTCAATGCCATGCTGCTCAACGTCTGGTTCATCGTCGCCGTCGGGCTCGCGTTCAACCTCCACCAACATGCCCGCATCACCGACTACACCTGGGCCCAGGTGCTCGCCTGGGCGGGCGGGGCAGCACTGTGGATTCTGATGACGTTCGTCGAGTGGCTGATCCGCGGCCGCCAGGACCTGCCCCAGCCGTTCGCCGAGATCCCCGGAGACACCTCGCACAAGAAGCTGACCCCACCGATCATCGTGTTCGTGGCGCTCCGCGCCCTGGTCATCGGCGGCACCGTCGCCCTCGCGTTCGGGCTGGACCTGTCGTACGGCTATTGGATCCCGATCGCGGCCATCATCGCGATGAAGCCGAGCCTGGAGCAGAGCACCCTCGTCTCCGCCCAGCGCCTTTCCGGTGCGTTCATCGGCGCCATCGCGGCAGCGCTGCTGCTCCTGCTGCCTGCCAGTGAGACCGGCCTTCGATTTTTCGCGATGACGCGCGGACTGGAGATCGTCGCGCTCGTCCTCTTCGTGCACGCCGTCGGGATCCGCTTCCTGAACTACGCCCTCTACTCCGCCGCCATCGCCGCCGGCGCGCTCATCCTGACCGACTTGCCGCAGCCCTCCCACTACGCCGCCGAGGGCTACCGGGTGCTGTGGACGGTGTGCGGCGCCGGTATCAGCCTGATCGTCATGCTGCTGGCGGGCCTGCTCGCCAAACGCACCGCCAACCGGCCGCCACGATCGGCCTGAACGCGTTGTCCTGCGCGTTTCATCCGGGCTGCGTCCGGGGCGGCATCGCCTGGAGGGCGGTGCCCGCGGACTTCCCCGTATGGGACCGTGTCCACGCGTTCTTCCGGCACTGACGGGACAAGGGCCTGGTCGCCGACTTCCACGACCGGCTGCGCGACCGGGTCCGCCGGGCCGCGGGCCGTGATCCGGAGCCGACCGTCGGGATCATCGACGCGCCGTCGGTGAAAGGGGCCGCCTCGGTGCCGGCTGCCAGCCGGGGGGTTCGACGCCGGGAACGGGGGCACCCGCGCAGACCCAGCCAGTCAGCGCAACACACTTGCTGGGTAACATTCCGTCCGCATACGTGTGCGCTGAGGCAGCCGTGCGCGGTCTGGTCGGGGGGTGACGGTGCGTAACTCGGGTCTGGTGCATCAGGTTCGGATGCTGCGGGCGGGGCTGGGGGACCCGGCTCTGATGGTGGCGCAGTTCCGGCTGTCCGCGGTGCTGGTGCCGCGGTGGGGGGACGAGGACGACAAGTCCGCATTCGTCGGTGCCAGCCGCGGCCCCTCGAGGATCCCGGACTTCCGGTGCCAGTACGAGTACGAGGTCGATGCCCCGGGCGGTATCGACGCCAACGCCACCATCCTTGACGACCCCCACCATTGGGAAGGCGGAGTGGCCTCCCCCGGCAGCATCAAGATCGAGAACATCAAGAGCCGGCAGAAGTTCAACCCGATCGACCAGACCTGGGGCCCGCCGCCCGTGCCCAACCCGTACTACCGGCCGGCACCCGGATTCAGCCCCGAGTGGCGACAACCCGGCTACACCAGCCCCTGACCCACCCCGCCAACCAAGGAGGCCACCGTGACCATCCCGCCGCCACCCACCGAACCACCCGCACCGCCCATCACGGACGCGATGCGCGCACGCGCACGCGCCAACCCCGGCAAGTGGATGTACGAGATCGACCCCGCCTTCGACCCCAACGGCGCCGTCCCCCCGTGGGGCATCAAGGGCGGGTGGGAGGTCGACCAGCGAGGCGACCTCGTCCGCTGGGTCCGCAACCCCAACTACCGCCCCTCACCCCGCACCCTCGGCATGTACCAGCCCGAGAACCCGGCCGAGGCCGCACTGCAGAACGCCGCCACCGGCTACGGCCCCGAAGAGGCGCTCCTCACCGCCCTCCTCGACACCCCCCTCGCCGTCCTCGCCCACCCGCAGCGCCCCGGCCTGTACGTCGAACCCGACCCCGACTCCCGAGGAGTCGTCACCGCCTACACCTCCCCCCGCCGCCTCCCCACCGACTGGCCCGGATACCAGCTAATCACCGGCCGCCAGCTCGCCGCCGAACTCCCCGGCGGACTGCTGCGCCTCAACCCCACCGCCCGTCCGTCCGTCACCCTTCCGCTCGACGAGGTCGGCGCCGCGGGGACGTCGGCCGAGGACCGGCCGAGCTGATCCGGTCGTACCCGGCAGGACGGCGCTGCCGGGTACGACCGGCCCGGTTTCCTGGGCCGTTCGGCAGGCTCAGGCCACGCCAGCGGTGTGCGCCACCACGGACACGACCCCGTCGTCCAGGGTCACCGCGACCTGCGGGCATGGACACCCAGCCTGGCCGCGAGCGTCCACGTCGCGCTGTCGACGGTCAGGCCGGCCAGCGACAAAGCAGCGTCGGGGCGCTGCCGGGACGCCGCCGCCGGGTTGGTGCAGGCGGTCGCCAGCCAGGTCAGCATGTGCGTCTTTCCGATCGCCGCGGGGCCGGACACCGCACACACGCGGGGTGCTCGGGGATCCTCCAGCCATGCCAGCAGGGCCTGCCCGGCCGGACGGCGCCCGGCTCGCAGGGGAGGCATCCAACGTTCGGTCCCCATCACCAAGCCCCCTGCCCTCCCCTGCCCTGTGGACCCGATTCTACGAACCGTGCGACGGGGCGAGGCCGGCGGGCGCGGGCGGCCGGCGCCCATGGGGTCCGGGGAAGGGCGGACGGCCCCGCACCGTCTGCGCTCTTGCCTTCCGCCCTTGCGGCAGCCACGCTCGGATTCACGTCAGACTCGACACCCGGGGGCCCAGTGGACGACGTCAACCACCGGAGGCGGCGCGGCGACCTCGGCTGCTTCGTCCTTGCCGTCCTCGTCATCGCTGGCGTCATCGCCTTCTTCGTCTGGGCCTGGAACCAGCCCGGCGCGGACACCCCCAGCTACTGGCACTGACCTCTCCACGGCCCACCCACCCCGGGCGCGCGACGGCACGGTCGCAGCAACGGCGGCACAGTCCAGGAGCTGCCGCAGCACCGGTCGCCGGTGCTCAGTGACGGTAGGCGGCTGTCGCGATCTCGACGAAGGACCGGATCAGCGGGTTGGTGTCCCCTTCGTTCCACACCGCCACCACTCGGCTCGGCGGCATGTCGATCAGCGGCACCAGGGTCAGCTCCGCGGGCAGGTCGTGTCCGAGCGGGGCCAGGCCGACCGTGGCGTTCCACAGTACGGCCTGGAGGCATTCCTGGACGGCGCGCACCACTGGGCCCTCGCGCGGCCTGCCGCCGTTCCAGTAGGACTGCCAGAGGGGGTCGGTACCCGGCGGGAACTGGAACCAGCGACGGTCGCCCAGCTCGGCCAGCCGCAGCCGATCGCGGCGGGCCAGCGGATCGTCGGCCCGCAGGACCACGCCGACCGGATCGGCCCGCAGCGCACGCACCGTCAGGGCGGTCTCGTCGAACGGCGCCCGGGTCAGGGCGATGTCGACCAGTCCGGCGCGCAGCCCGCATGTCGGGTCGGTCAGATCGGTGTTGCGGATGCGGATGTCGATGCCGGGGTGGGTCCGGCGGTAGGCGGCGGCCAGCCTGGACACTCCCGGGTCGGTGCCGTCGCCCAGGATGCCGATGGTGATGGTCGCGATGCCGGCTGCCGCGCTCACGCGTACACGGACGCGGTCGGCGTGGTCGAGCAGGGCCCGCGCCTCGTCGAGCAGCACCGCGCCCGCCGGGGTGAGCGTGACGCCGGCGGGCGAGCGGACGAACAGCAGGGCCCCGACATCGGCCTCCAACTGCTTGATCGCCCGGCTCAGCGGCGGCTGACTCATGTGCAGTCGGGTGGCGGCCCGGCCGAAGTGGAGTTCCTCGGCGACCGCCACGAAGTAGCGCAAGGTGCGTAGCTCCACGCTGCAAAGATACCCACGAGGTATCGGCGCCGCGGGATGGGTCTTGGACACCGGCGGGCCCCCGGCGGTGCACTCGTGAGCATGACCGAAGAATCGAAGACCGGGCAGCCGCAGATCGACCCCGCCGTATCGGTGGTGGGTCCCGGCGACGGCGAGACGATCGTTCTGGGCACCACGCGCATGCGCGTGCTGGAGGACGGCAGCCACACCGGGCACCGCCTCGCGATCGCCGAGTCCGTCCTCGCCCCGCACACCCAGGGACCGCCGCAGCACCGCCATGCCCGACACGACGAGGGCTTCTACATCCTCTCCGGCACCGTGCGGTTCACCGTCGGGGACGAGGACCACGACGCCACCGCGGGCACGCTCGTGATGGTTCCGCCCGGTACCCCGCACACCTTCGCCAACGTGAGCGACCAGCCCGCCGTCATGCTCAGCACCTTCACCCCCGACCTGTACGTGCAGTACTTCCGGGACCTCCAGAAGGTGCTCGCCGGCGGTCGGCTGCTGACGCCACAGGCCAACATCGACACGATGAGCCGCTACGCGACCGAGCCCGCCACCGAGCCCGCCGACCCCGCCACCGACCTCACCTGAAGCCGACGGCACGGCACGGCACGGCCGCCTGCCTTTCGACCGGCGGGGCGGTGGCGCTGCCGCCTTCGGGTGCCCGGTCCCCCGGACGACGGGCCGGGCCTTCACCGGAACTCTTCCGGCAATCGACGCAATCGACGCAATCGACGGGTCCCCGTGAACCGGTGGCCCATGAACGGGAACCATGAACATCGCCTATTGGATCACCGCGGGACTGCTCGCGCTCTTCTACCTCTACGCAGGCACGCTGAAGGTGACCCGCAGCCGCGACCAGCTCCGACCGATGATGGCCTGGGTCGACCGCATCCCCCTGCCCGCCCTCAGGGCCCTGGGGGCGGTCGAAGTACTCGGCGCCACCGGCCTGGTCCTGCCGCCGCTGACCGGCATCGCGCCCTCCCTGGCGCCGGCCGCGGCCATCGGCTTCGTACTCCTGCAGACCGGCGCGATCGCCGTCCACCTGACGGGCGAAGACCGCCGGATCGCGCTCAACGCCGGACTTGCCGCCACCGCGGCCGTGACCATCTGGCTGGCCGTCAGGCCGTGATCGGGCACGGTCCTCGACCGGCGGATGCGACGACGGGGCCGGCCGCCCTCCCGCCGCTGTCATTGCGGGTTCCGGCTCAACTTTCGTTGGTGCAGGGGCCGTCGAGGCCGGCGCCCGACCGCAGGCAATCCGCCGGCAGGCTCCCCTGGTGGACGAGGTCGCCGGGGCCGGCCCGCAGATCGGTGCCGCGTACGAGGACACGGACGCCCTCCTGCCCGGCCGGCGGACGGACGGCCTCTTCGCCGCCCACTGGCCGCATCAGGAGGGCGGCCAGGACAACCGGATCGCCGTGCTCCTCAACGGCGTCCCGACGTACGCGGCCTCCCGCGGCACACCCGACCTCCCATGGGCCGGGTCCACGCGGCTCGGCCCGGACCCGGCCGTCGCGGGCCGGACCTGGCCCGCGCGGTCCGCCCCCCGGCCGGCCTCAGCCCACCGCCTTCTTGACGAGCGCGCTGATGCGCTCCTCGTCGGCCGCGGTCAGCTCCCTCACGGCGTAGGAGGTCGGCCACATGGCGCCGTCGTCGAGTGCCGCCTGGTCGCTGAAACCGAGCGTGGCGTACCTCGACTTGAACTTCTCCGCGCTCTGGAAGTGGCAGACGACCTTGCCGTCCCTGGCGTACGCGGGCATCCCGTACCAGAGCTTGGGCGTGAGGTCCGGAGCGGCGGCCTTGACGATCTCGTGGATCCGCTCGGCGAGGACGCGGTCCGCCTCCGGCATCTCGGCGATCTTCGCGAGCACGTCCCGCTCCAGCGCCGCCTCCTTCTCCGCCCGGGACAGACCGCGCCGCGCCGCCGTCTTCTTCTCCTCCTGCGCGTGCTCCTTCATCGCGGCCCGCTCCTCGGCGGTGAACCCGTTGTACTGCTCGGTGGTCGTGCCGGAGACCTCGGTGGGCGACTTCGTGGACGGCATGGCAGGTTTCCTCTCGGACGGGGGGTCAGACGGGGCGGGAGTGCGGGGCAGGAGTGCAGGGCCGGCAGTGGGGGCCGGGAGTGGGGGCTGGGGAGTCAGGACGGCATGGGGGCGGGCGATGCGGCGGTCTCCCAGGCGAACCCGTCCGCGTCGGTGAAGGCGTCGGCGGTGCCGCCGAGGACGATGCGGTGCGAGCCGGTGCCGTCGATGGACACGCCGAGGTCCTTGGCCAGGGCACGACGCTTGTACAGCGCCAGCTTGACCTCACCGGCCCGGCCCGGGGCGAACTCGGTGTACTTGCCACCAAAGCTCTTGGCCACGCTCAGGCCCCGGCCGACGTAGAACTGCCGGGTGGCCTTCACGTCCTCGACCCCGATCAGCAGGACGACCTCGTCGATCTC